>CALEEY010000187.1 GCA_937877085.1 uncultured Bacteroidota bacterium | reverse complement strand
AGTAGCCCACACGGGGCCCGTCTCGGCTTCCGCATTGTTGGCCATGGTCCGATACTTCAACATGGTGAATGGTTTACCATGTTGACCGATGCGCGTCTGCCGATAAATGGCCGCTCCTTTGCTTGTGGCCCGAACTAAAATACCCACAAGGAGCCATATGGGGAGCCCAAGCAGCAACACAACCGTTGAAAAAGAGAAATCGAAAAACCGTTTGAGGCTTTGCTCCCACGCTTGCATGGGCTCTGGCAACACCTCAATCAGTGGCAAGCCATACATGTGTTCTGTACGGGCCATACCTCCTATAATTGAATAGAAATTCGGTACCAACTTCAATTTCACCGGCTTCCCATCACACAATCGGAGGACTTCGACCAACGAGGCCCCATCGTTTGGTCCCAGTGCAATCAACACGTCTTGGATATTCAATTCATCTATGAGGCGCGGAAGATCCTCCATTTCGTACTGCTTGGACACCAGCGGGCCCGTTGCTTCCGAAGGCGGCTCGGGATGATTGGACCCGTTTTCCCTCGTAAGTCGAATAGCACCCACAATATCAAGACCGGCTTCCGGATAGCGTGCCACTTCTTCGTAGAGCGGTTCCAATGCATCAGACCACCCCACGATAAGCGCCCGATGAAGTCCTTTTCCTCTCAAAATCAATAGTTTCTGGACCGACCGGACCAGAATTCGACCGGTAGAAACCATCACTATGATGGCGCCCCAGTAGGCGATCAGGTTCAATCGAGCGGAATGTGGGTCTAGGTTATTGACGAAAAAGGCAAAGAAAAGCCCTAAAATGCCTATCGTGACCACTTTACCAATGGTTACCAATTCATCGAATCGAGAGGAAGCATATCGTTCGCGATACAAACCAAAAAACAGAAAAACCAAAAGCCAGAAAAGCGATAAGACGACAACGAGCGTACCGGTAAACGTCGGATCTGGTGTGTATACGGGGGCACTAAACCATCCCCAATTGAATCTGGCCCAGTACCATATCATGTTGGCCCAAGCCAAAGCCACGGCGTCCATGGCCAGCAGAAATATCAATTCAGTTCGTCTATTCACGCAGAACGATGGTAGGTTTTCAGGAAAATACTCTAGATCTATACAGACAGTACGTACAAACAGCGCTGAAAGGACAGAACTTACGTTGGATTGACTGAATTCGAATAACCCAAGTCGAACAAACCCTGACAATCTCCCATTGTTCACCTAATTTGTGTGCTCACTCTAAAATTGTATTCGATACCATGGCGGTTCGGACTCTAATCTTTCTTTTTCTGTTGGGGGCAGCTGTTGTCCAACAAGCCGATGCCCAAGACAGAGGACCGGTGCTGCCCCTGGATGACCCTGCGCTTTGGTATCACAACGCCCTGCTTGCGCGCGGTTTTTTGTCGGGAATAGATGCCAGTGCTTTCCCTGTAAAGGAATCGTCGTATCGCGTTGGGCTGCAAGAAGTTTCGGCTGAATATAGAGATTTAGCCAGCCGGTCTCTGCGCCGTCTTTTTGCCGATTCCACCCTCACCTCCCGACATTATGGGATCCGACTTCGGCCAGGCCTGACCTTCGCCAATCAGGAATCGGCCAACTATCTCCGGCCCGAACGGGATCCAGCCAACGTTATCTATACGTTGTTGGGGTTCGAGTCATGGTTTACAGCTGGCAATTTCACGGCTGCGTGGGGTTGGCGTCACGATCGATATTACGACCGAGATCCGGAAGGCCTCGATACGGCGCATCGGTGGGCTATTCGCCCCGAAAATGCCTATGTATCCTACGCCGGCAAATATGCGGACGTCTTTCTTGGTCGGGTTAGAAATCATTGGGGAGGTTTTTCCCAGCCGGCTTTCTTGCTTAGTGACAATCCCCGTCCGATGGACCGTTTTGCGTTTCGAATCGGGACCTCACGACTCAACGTGAGCACGTCCCTTTCGGAATTGGACAGCATAACGGGAGACGGCGCTTTTACCGGAATTGCAGGAGACGATTCGGTCGCTTCAGGAAGTGAGCGGCGTTATTTGGCCGTACATAAGTTAACCATTGCACAACCTGGTGCTTGGAGTGTCGGTCTCATGCATTCCATTCTTTATTCCGGCGCTACCAGTGGTATATCTCTAAAATTTATTAACCCCTTTCAATTAGCTATTCTGTCGGTAGATGAAAAGCCCAAAAATGACGAAAACAATGGCCTGATTGGTGCTTTTTTTCAATTCCAACGCCCGTTAACCTTGATTCAAGGCCAGGTTGCCATCGACGACTTCGATTTACTGAACCGGAAAGAGCCGGCCTCGCTGGCGGCTTCTGCGTACTTCTACCGAGCCAAGGTTTTTTCAAATACGGATATTTCGATTGGTTCAACCATTGTTACGGCTAGAACCTTTAATGCCGAACAGCCTGAAGGTCGATACGTCTACCTTCAACGCGGAATTGGAACGCAGTATTCTGATTTCTTATCCGGCTTTATCTCTGCGACCGTTTTTTTGCCCTCTGGCGTGACCGTATCTCCGCGATTGGACCTCTTACTTCAAGGCGAAGGAGACTTTCACCAACCTTTTCCAGCACATGACGGGGCACCTACCATTTTTGAAGGTGTTGTCGAGCGCACGGTTCGGCCGTCCATAACCTTCCGCGCTTTGTTTAATTCGATGGTCGATGTCGAAGCGACGGCAGGTTTTAACCTAATTCAGAACGAAAATCATATTTCTGGCGTCTCCGAGACCCATTTTTCAGGTGGATTGGCCGTTTCCTATCGCTTTATGTGGCAGGGTGTTTATTAGTGATACGGCCAGCAGCTACGCTTTTTTGTCTACTTCTGTGTTTTAACCCTCTTGATTTGTTTGCACAGACAAACGACGGAGCGATTCCACCCATCGAAAAAAGAGCGTTTGAAACCATCCGGATAGCTGTGGGACCAGCCGCTTCCCTCCACGCGGTCCATTTAGATTCGTGGACAGCCGACTATGGCGGCGCCGTTAAGGCTTCGACCCCTTTCTACTTTGGAGAGATTGAACTAGGAATGTCCATCCTGCCGTGGAAATCTAACGACCCTGTGTTACCGGACTTTATGTCCGCCCTCATATTCGGTGGATGGTTCGTTTCGACCGCACCGGAAAAGGTACTAAAGGCATCTGCCGGCGTTCGAATGGGGAATTACTTCATGGCGTTCGATAGTCCGCAAGTTTCTGGCGAGCGCAACGAAAGTGAATTTGCGATCTCGTCTTTTTTAGGCATTCGAAGCACGTTTTGGAGGGGATTAGAAGGATTTGCGGAAATCAATGCCGTCCGAGTTTTGACGACTCCAAGGCTAGATATGGTATCCGTTTCAACCGGAGTGTCCATCACTTTTGATACACCAGATTGGTTGGAAGGTATCCTTAAATGAGGCTTTCACCCATCCTTTTATTGATGATGCTAGCCGCACCACCCAGTGTGGGCCAGACCACCAACTGGGATGCGCATACCCTTTCAGATCGGGGAACGGTGCGATTCAGCGAATTGCTTCAAACACTCGAGCCCATGAGGTACTGGTCCACCGACCGATACACTGCGCGAATGGTGGGAACGGGCATGGGAGGGCCGCACACCATGGGGCCTTCGGTCCTCTTGGACGGCCTTCCGTTTACGCCTCGTTTTATGGATCGTAACGAGTATGAAATCATTCCCGTCAGCCCCGCTGATGTAGAGAATGTAGAGTTTCGGCCAGGATTTACGATGTTGTCAGACGGACGGTTTGCCGATGGGGTATTCAACATAAGGACCAAGAAACCCACCGGATGGTCCGTAAGAGGCCTCGTCGGCCTGGTGAATGAAACCGGCGATCCTGGCCCCGTCAAGTACACCAACCCCTTAGCAAAAAACATTGACCGAAGCGGGCCGACCTCCGCGATTCGAGCCTCTTGGGGCAACCGTTCGTGGTATCTACAGGCTGGCCTAGATACCGATGCTTTTCACATGACCGACCAACGCATCGAAGGCCGGGTTTGGCGTATTTTTGCGGGGGGCGTCAAGCCCGTGGTGTCGCACGTCTCACAAACCGTTCGAATATCGCATTCTTCACCGCAAAACTCGCTCGAATTAGGGGGCGGACAATCCTCCAAAAATAACTTCCTTTTTGACGAACTGGCGGGCCTTGAATGGCCCGTTACCGAGGATCGAAAATGGTTCAAGGGGCGATTCGTTCACGCGTTGGGGTCGAACTGGGAGGCGGGTATTTCCGGCGGTTACGACGATCTGAAATCTAGCAACCTGAGCGCTCAAATTGAACTCCCCAGCGCACTTGCCATCCAGGATGCCAACGCGGAGCTTCGTTTGGCCTACGCAACTCCATCATTTTCTGCCAACTGGGCTGTAGGAGGACGCCATAGTCGATTGGAACAGGCCAATACCGGGTGGCTACGTTCGCAAGACATCGTCCATGTACGGTCTGGATTGGATTGGGGTCTGGCAACAAAGGCCCGGATTAAGGTCAATGGAAGTCTATCCGTCCCAAGGTTGGATGTGTCGCAGCCAGCGGCCATGTCCTACGTGGTCGGAGGAGAATTTGACTACGAAAAAAGGCGTATGGAAGCGCTGAAAATGGGATTGACGCTCCGGAGCGATCGGGTAGAGGATGTATGGACTACGCTCGACCTGGTCGAATCCGGTGTTCGATTCGGAGCTTGGGCGCCCAACGTCATATCCCCCATATTCGATTCTAGAACCGAATCTGTCGAAGCATTCCTGTTTAGCTCCTCTAGCCTCGGACGCCATTCCATGTTTTGGATGGACTTACGGGCTCGCCGCCTTTGGGGTCTTATTCTCCCTGAGCGTACGTTCCATCAAGTCGGATCCGATGTGACCTTTACATCGGACTCCAACTTCCGCAGCGGTCGTGCGGGGACCGTTATTAGCCCACGAATCGGACTAACCTTTAGGTCGGAGGCGTCTCGAGCGGAACTCTCTTATCAGTTTATCCGAACGGTTGCGGACGGCGATGTTGTATTCTGGAAGCACTTCTCCGGGTTATCTCCTCATCATATCAAAGGATCTTTCGCAACGGACCCGAACCCCCGATTGCATCTATTCGCTTCCGTTTCGATAAATAATCAAATGAATTGGCCTGAATATCCCTCCCTGGATCGTAGCTGGCTACCCGGATTCGTCCAGATGGATGCCTCCATATCCAAGGACTTTTGGGGAGACCGGCTGCACCTGAATATTTCGGCAATCAATCTTTTAAATCGGGAAATAGTGCGCCATCCGGCGGCTGTGGACGAGCAAATGGCGATACGGGTAGGGGTGTTGGTTAATTTTTCTCATCAGACGAGCAACTATCCGTGAAAGATGAACGGAGCATAATTGCTCGTTATGGCGACCTCGTGTCCAATCCTCAGGAATTCTTTGACGCCTGTTCGCGGCCGCTACCCACCACGGGGTGGATTAATCCATGCAAACCACGTGTTTCTGGCGATTTTCCTTCCGATGCGTCTCGAGAAAAAATGAGTTGGAATCAGGACGGGTTTAAAACTGAATCGCCCCTAAATGAGGGTATACTAGCCGATTTTTTGACCGGGCGTCTTGTATTTCAGGAAGAGTCGGCAATGACCTCTGTGCACCTCATGGACCTACAACCGGGTCAAAAAATCCTAGACCTTTGTGCGGCCCCAGGAAACAAAACCGCGCAATTATCGACGCGATTGGGTGAATCGGGCATGGTTATAGCCAACGACATTTCGAAAGCACGATTGGGCGTTCTGCATGGGACCATCGATCGGTTGGGTTTGGCCAATGTGGCTACGACCGCGTACGATGCTAGGTATTTCCCTATTCCAGAGGAATTATTTGATTTCGTGCTGGCAGATGTCCCGTGTTCCTGTGAGGGAACGTCCAGAAAACACCCCGGAGTCCTGTCAAGAAACAACGCGGACGAGCGGAAACGGCTGGTCCGAAATCAAATAGATATCCTAGAGCGCGCCCTTTTGTGCGTTCGGCCCGGCGGATCCGTCATTTACTCGACGTGCACCTATGCCCCTGAGGAGAATGAACAGGTGGTTCATCGGGTATTAGAGCGACTTCCGAAAGGATTTTCGTGTGATTTGCTTCCTGTAGTCATTCCAGGCCTGATTACCAGCCCAGGCCTAACGAGCTGGAACGGCGAAGTTTTTGACTCCTCGATGTCCAATTGCGCCCGCATCTGGCCCCATCAAAATGACACGGGTGGTTTTTTCTTGGCCGTTTTGCGACGGTCCCCAGCTGCTTTTGAAGCCGCCTCGAGCCTTCTTCCGTCCTTTCACGAGCCGATTTCGACTTCGGAGTGGCCTTGGAAGCTACACGCTTTTGAGCAAAATGATTTGCTCCCTTGGCGCAGAACCCAGTTCTCAAATAAATATGACCGTTTGGTTGGCGCCCAGTGCGTACCGCCCGCAACACTTGCCGTCCAATCTATTGGCATGACCGGCCTCAACTTAAAATCGGACCATCCCAAGTTCTCTACTGCGCTGGCGACAAAGATAGGCCACCTGGCTCGTAGCGCCTGGGCAGAAATCAAATCCGAATCAACTTTGGACTATTGGAACAGGCAAACGGTGCCCTATATCAGCTCCCTAGCACCTGTCGAAAACACGAAAACGGTCATTGTACGGTGTGGCGGGCTTTCCTTGGGCTTGGGATCCATATCCCCGCTTGCCCGCTCTTTGGAAAGTCGGTTTCCAAAAGTTTGGGGAGGACTTCAAATTGCCGAGCGCATACACCAGATTCGGTCAACATAAGATCTCGAATCGGTGGTCAATGGAAAGGACACCGTCAGGCACCCATTCAACGGTTGCGCGGCCTATCGCCGGCTAAACCTGAACGAAATGGTACCTGTCTGATTCTCTTGTGGTGCGTCTCTAGGGAGCGGATTAAATTGCCAGCGGTCGAGCGCGTCCATAACGGCTCGTTCTAACGTTGGATCGCCCTTGCGAATTGGGATGCGTTGAATAATGCGTCCTTGCGGATTTACGGTAATGCGGACCTGAATGAACGCATCGACCTGGACCGTATAGGCTGGAGGCGGAGTACTGAGTGGAGCGCGATTTAAACCTTCAATCGAATACGGTGCTGACTTGGTAGCATCGTTAGCTTTTCCTTCATCGCCAGAATTTGTCCCCTCTGCAGCCTTGATGGAGCCGCTTCCGAGCGGTTTTACAATTTCTTTTTCTGGCTGAGGAATCGGAGCTTTTTCCTTTACTTCTGTTTTGCTCTTGTCCGGAGCAATAACCTCTGCTTTGGGTGCTTCAATGACTTCTTGGTCAACAACGACAGCGGCTTGTTTAGGCAATTCAACCGGTTTAACCACTTCGGGAGGAGATACGGCGGCCTGTTTTACGGTTTCTTCGACCTTATCAAACTTCTCGGCTACCTCTTGGTCTGTTTCTGGGGCTTGTTGAACAGGACGTCCCTCTGAAATAGGACCAAACTCAACTTCCATGAATCCCATCGGCTGCTTGTCGGTCGCGCCGGTGGTGAAAAGAGACAAAAGTAGGACGAACAACACGTGAACGCCCAAACTAACAGACATGCCTGTCCAATCTTCTTTTTTCATACGGCTACTCATTTTGAATCTCCTACCGCTCATTAATGGCTTTGCTCCCGTCCGAATCCCCTTTTTTACCAGATTCCCAGACATCCTGAATGACGAAACGAGGACGTCGTTTCACTTCTTCATAAACCCTTGCAACATACGTACCAACGATTCCAAGAAAGAATAATTGTATGCCTCCAAAGAAGAAGGCCGCAAAAATCAACGAAGCCCAGCCCGTAATGGCGGTACCTAGGACATATTTAGTCAAGACGACCCAAATTAATCCGGCAAAAGATCCAGAAGCGATCAGCAAACCCAAATTAATCGCCATCTTTAAGGGTTTGGTTGAGAAAGAGGTCAAAGCATCCATCGCGAGCTTAAATCGGCGTCGAAATGGATATTTTGTGTCGCCTGCTGCCCTTCCTGGCCGCTCGTAGGGTATGCCGACTTGTTTGAATCCGAGCCATGCGATTAGCCCTCGAACGTAGGGTTGCTGCTCTTCAAATTGATTAAATGCTTCGATGACCGCCCGAGAAATGAGTCGAAAATCGCCGGTATCTACCGGTGCATCCACGTCGGTAAGTTTGCCAAACAACCGGTAAAAAACGTGCGCCGTCAACCGCTGGGCGGCTGGGACCTGGGTTCGAAGGCTTCGGATGCCGAACACAACATCGAATCCTTCTTTCCATTTATCGAGCATCTTCCCTGCCACATCCAAGGGGTCTTGGAGGTCAGCATCCAGAATGATGGCTGCATCGGCTTTACATCTGCGAATACCCGCTGAAATGGCCATTTGATGCCCAAAATTGCGGGAAAAACGCACTAATTCATATCCGGAAATGCCATTTGTCAGCCGGATGACTTCTCTGACCGTACCATCGCTGCTCCCGTCGTCAACAAAAATGACCTGGATAATTTCCTTTCGAGCTCTTTTGAATGATTCCAATTCACCCACCAGGAGAGGTAGTACCTCCTCTTCATTGAACAGGGGAATGATCAAGGCTACGCTCGATTCTAGCGTTTCTACGCCCATGCGCTCGGTACTCATTCTTTAGGACCAAATGCGTATTTGACAGACACTCGATGGGAATATCCCAAGTCTGAAACCAGTCCTGCGAAATCACCAAAACCGTAATCGATGGCGGCGGATCCGAGAATGAAGCCAGCGCCGATGGAGGGCGTCAAGTCAAGTCCACTATCTTTAAGGTGCTGGATTCTATTAAATCCGCCCCGAAGAAATAGCCGGTTATCATAATCGAGTTCGATCCCCAATCGAGGATAAAACGATGTTTTCCCAATAGAAATGGCGTTTGACGTATAATTGTCAAAGGCTACATCTGAATCCACAGCCACTAATAGGCCCCCAAAAGACAACGGAAATTGCCTCGCCACTCCCAGCCGCAGCACCGGTAAAACGAGCTCCGTTCCACCCTGAGGCAAATCGTCTCCAAACACGTCCCGAATATTTGAAAGAGCGCCGGCATTCACACTCCACGATTGAAGCATGGTCGTAGCATCTTGAATGGTGGCACCAGCCATCCACGTATTCGAGATAAAACGAACGCCAACGTCCATCGAATATCCCCAAGCAGTTGCAAAGTCACCGATGGACCTACGGATAATTTTTGAGGTGGCCCCCATCGACCAATGATCATTCAATCGTTTCCCATACGACAGAAACAAAGCATAATCGGCGGCTGAAAAGGTCGTTATAAAGTCTTCAGGATTAGGTTTGGGCTGATTTCGTTCCGAATCCCAAGCGTCCAATGTGTTTTTGATATCGTTGACACCACTCCGAATGAGAGTAACTCCAAAAACCGATCGCTCTGAAAAAGGCATGGCAAAGCCTGCATAATCAAACGAAACGACCCCCGCAAAGCGTTCAGCATGCATATAGGAAGCTTCTATTTGGGTTACCGAGCTCAACCCGGCCGGATTCCAATACCCTGCGTACACGTCCTCGGCGACCGATATATAGGCACCGCCCATGGCCAGCGCCCTAGCTCCTACCCCACCGGCTAAAAAGTCCGCGCCGTATTTCGCGACCCGCTGCGCCGAAGCTGCTGGCACCAAAAAGGTGCTAGTGCTAAAAAGAAATAAGGCGAAAAGGCTTCGGAGGCTCATAACGAGGTTAAATGCTAATACTGCTTACCAAATGCCCACTCTGACATCAAGTTTCGACAGGCGCTGATATTGGCTCACATGGATCCGACGTTCTCCTCAGTCTCGCTGCGAACGCTCCGTCCATACCAGTGTTAAACGGCAGGCTCTCAAAATACCCATCGTCATTGCGCAAAGAGGCCGGGATGTCCGGCGGTAGCTCTTCGAGGACAAAGCAGGAATTACGAAATAAAAATTGGGATATCTGGGCGTGATTTTCCTCGACATCGATCGTACAGGTACTATACACCAGAACTCCCCCTGGCCGCACACAACGAGCTGCCGAGTCCAAAAGTGTTCGCTGCAATAGGGTCAGTTCTTCAAAATCAGATTCTTTTCGATTCCACCGCATATCGGCCTTCTTTGAAAGGACCCCAAAACCGGTACAGGGGGCATCTAGCAGTACCTTGTCGAAGGCGCCAATCCAAGCTGGTGGCGGATTAGTGCCGTCCCTTGCATCGATGGTAATGTTTTCCAAA
>CALEEY010000186.1 GCA_937877085.1 uncultured Bacteroidota bacterium | reverse complement strand
CGGGATAGGCGCCTCTGCAAATCGCCAAGGGGCTCCCGCCGACCACGAACTCGCCAGGATGCGAGCAACAGGTTTTAAACCATATTTTTTGACAGCATCTGCGCTAGCTATCATCATAGCACAGGCGCCATCGCTAATTTGACTGCTATTCCCTGCGGTCAAAACGCCCGTTTTTTCAAAAGCCGGCCGTAGTTTCGCGAGTGACTCTGGCGATGTTTCTGTGCGAATTCCTTCATCTCTGGTCAGGGAAACCGTTTCTCTTCGAACCTGATAGTCAATGGGCGATACTTCTTTTTCAAACGCCCCAGAAGCCCACGCCGCATCGGCTCTGGCATGTGACATCAGGGCCACTTCATCCAACTGTTCCCTTGTTATGCCTTTTTCTGCGGCCAGACGCTCGGTCTGAACTCCCATGGCTTCCCCACTCATGGGGTCAGTAAGGCCATCATAAAGCAATAAATCGGTCAGCCCTTCAGGGTTGCCCATTAAAAACTTATATCCCCACCTTGCCCGATGCGAAAGATAGAATCCAGTCCCGGACATAGATTCCGTTCCGCCGGCCATGACTAAATCTGCCTCGCCGGAACGAATCAGTGCGGTCGCCTGCATGATGCTCATCATACCAGACGAACAAACCATATCAATGCTAAATCCATCGACGGTTTCCGGTATTCCGGCTTTAAATGCTGCTTGTCTGGGAATTAATTGCCCCTGACCGGCCCGCAGTACATTCCCGAAAATGTATAAATCTAGATCGGCTCCTTTTACTCCGCTTCTTTCTAGGGAGGCTCTCATTACGTGAGCGGCCAAATCTACAGAAGAATGATCCTTTAGCGCTCCTCCAAACGTACCAATGGGAGTTCGGACAGAATCGACGATGAAAGCTTCGCGCATTGAATTGGACACTTGTTGGCTGATAATTTCAACGGACCGCAGAAATACTATTCAGACAGCCGGGAGTTCACCAAAGCCAACACAGATGCTGGAATTCACTAAAATCGGAAAGACGCTTACTCGATCCAGTTAGCCAGCGAGAGGTCGTCCCGGGTATGGAATGCGAAATATCCGATCAACAATCCTCGAACGAGTGTTTCTGCTTCAGAGGGCGAGACAGCAAAGACTTCATCTTTACACGCGATGTGGAATAGCCCTTCGTGCGACATAATCTCTCTAATCAACCCGTAATCGCGGCACAACTGTATGAGCTCATCCAAACTAGGATGGCTATACATGGTGTCCGATATGGCTCGGATTGGACGAATATTCGCTGCAGGAGCAAACATAGACTTTTGTTCGATTTTGAGATCAATCCATGAGTTTATAACCCATTTGGGCTCTCCTGGAAATCCTTTACCCAGAGGGTATCGTACAAAAGGGTCTCTGGCTTAAGTACCTGCCGTCAAACCTTAGAGGATTGAACGGAAAGTGCTCGGCATCGCTTCAGGATGAGTGGATTCGGTTGCTTCCATGGCTACGTTATCACTCCCCTCTCCGCAAAATTTTTGAAACGCTCCAACCAGATCCATAGCGATGGCGCTGGCCGAACGGCCTTCAATATTTCTGCGTTCTAATACAAAAACGGGATCACCATCCTTCAATAAGGCCATGAATGGCGAAGATGGCGGGATCCCGGCCAAATACTGTCTGGTGCGGGCCGTAGCGTCCATGTCCTGACCAGCGAAAACGGTAACCATGCTATCTGGTTGATGTGGCGCCTGTAGCGCCATTCGAACGGCAGGACGTGCATTGGCGGCGGCGCATCCACAAACCGAATTCACAATTAGCAACATCGTCTTTCCGTCTGCATCCGCAAACACTTGATCGACTTCTTGTGATGTGCGCATTTCTTTCACTCCAAAGGAAGTGAGCTCAGCACGCATGGGGGCAACTAATGGTTCGGGGTAAGGCATAATCCTAACGGGTTTTTATATTGAGCTAGTTCGGCGTGCAACCAGACCCGATATCAATTGATCCGTGAATCATTTGTAATTTCTGTTAATGAACAGCCACAATGCCCCGATAATAAAGGCATGAGCCGATTGAAAAATTATCCTGAGATGGTTGGTAAATTTTATATCCTGATGCTTGCGATCCTGCTAACGGGTTGCACCACATCGCGTTCGATCTTTGATCGACGGCTGGGAGACGAAAATCCCTCCAAAACGACAGCAACTCAGGCTACCGAGGTAGATTCAGAATCATCTGAAGACCCTGTTTCTGAGAGTAACCTCAGTCTGTACGAAGAATTTGAATTGGCGCTACGTTCGGAGTTGGAGCCCTGGCACGGAGCCCCTCACGTTCTAGGCGGTACGGCTTTAAATGGAGTTGATTGCTCCGGACTCATTGTGCGGGTTTTCGGCGATTTGCTCCAATTGCAGACAGGAAGGACTACGGAGCAATTGATGCAGGAAGGTAAAGGCGTGCATGCGACCCAACTCCTTGCCGGCGATCTAGTATTTTTTTCCCCGACAGCGACCAAGAAGGGCGGGCACGTTGGAATTTATTTGAGTAAAGGCGAGTTTACCCATGTTTCCAGCTCTCAAGGTGTCATGACGTCATTAATGACCGACCCCTATTGGTCTCGTTTTTTCGAGACCAGCCGAAGAATTATTCCTAATGAAGAGTGGCTTAAAAGCTCAGTAAAACGTATTCGAGAGCGGCAAAAGCTTTCCAAAACACTTCAATCTGAGTAATTCGGGATCCACAGACTTGTATGGAGAGTACAATCTTGTATAGAGAGTACAATCTTGAATAGAGAGTACTGGGCACCAGAATTTTATTGGCACTCTATAAGAGCGCGACCGCTGCTACCCAATGGTAGGAGCGTTTTTTTATACATGGCATCTGGGTTATTTTCAGATGGGCCATTTTCAGACTTCTAGAAGTAAACAGCCTAGCGATGAGCGACCAAAAACCGACTTACCTCACAACTGAAGGACTTCAAAGCCTAAAGGAAGAGATTCATTTCCTTCGCACGCAAGAGCGGCCTCGAATTTCACAAGCCATTGCGGACGCGAGGGCTCAAGGGGACCTTTCCGAAAATGCTGAATACGATGCAGCGAAGGAGGAGCAAGGATTGCTTGAAGCGCGCATTGCCAAGTTAGAAAACACGGTGGCTTACGCCCGTCTGTTGGACGAAAGCCAGGTCGATACCTCAAAAGCGTACATTTTGTCCACGGTAACCGTAAAAAACGTGGCTAACGGGATGAAGCAAACCTACACCCTGGTCTCGGAGCAAGAAGCCGACTTCGCTTCTGGTAAAATTTCGATTACGAGCCCCATTGGAAAAGGACTTTTGGGTCAAGAAGTGGGCAAGAAGGTTGGCAAGGACGGCGACGCCGGCAAGGCCACCTTTG
>CALEEY010000185.1 GCA_937877085.1 uncultured Bacteroidota bacterium | reverse complement strand
TGGGTAGCGGGTTTTCGACGCTCGGAGAGGCTTAAAGCCGCCTGAGTGTGGAAAAGAGACTCGCGTCTAGGTCTAGTATCCGCCCATGCCGCCCATACCGCCCATGTCAGGACCGCCAGATGGCATTCCTGATCCAGCAGGTTCTGGACGGTCGGCGATAACGGCTTCTGTAGTTAACAACAATCCGGATACGGATGCTGCATTTTCAAGAGCTGTTCTCGTGACTTTCGTAGGATCGATAATTCCAGCGTCGATCATAGAGCCGTAGGTGTCATTGAGTGCGTTGAAGCCAAAATCTTTTTTGCCTTCTAGCACTTTTTGAACAACGATAGATCCTTCGAATCCAGCATTGGCTGCGATCTGACGAAGTGGTTCTTCCAAAGCACGGCGAACAATGGAAACGCCAATGGCTTGGTCTTCATTGTCTGTTTTAACTTTGTCCAAGCCTTTGATGGCGCGTAGATACGCAACACCACCACCTGGTACGATTCCTTCTTCGATAGCCGCTCGCGTAGCATGCAAAGCATCTTCAACGCGAGCTTTTTTCTCTTTCATTTCAGGCTCAGTAGCTGCGCCAATGCGAAGTACTGCAACGCCGCCAGACAATTTGGCTAGACGTTCCTGAAGCTTTTCTTTGTCGTAGTCGCTGGTCGTGTTTTCAATCTGCTGCTTGATCTGCGCACCGCGTGCTTTGATCTGAGCTGCATCGCCGGCACCGTCAACAACAGTCGTGTTGTCTTTGTCCATAACGATGCGTTGAGCCTGGCCCAAATACTCGAGAGTGGTGTTCTCAAGTTTGTAGCCTTTTTCTTCCGAAATAACGGTTCCACCGGTTAGTACCGCGATGTCTTCCAACATGGCTTTGCGGCGATCACCAAATCCTGGAGCCTTAACTGCAGAAATCTTCAGCGTGCCACGTAGCTTGTTAACTACGAGCGTAGCCAATGCTTCGCCTTCAACATCTTCTGCGATGATTACCAGCGGACGGCCTAGCTGAGCTACCTTCTCCAGTACGGGAAGAAGGTCTTTCATTGATGCGATCTTTTTGTCGTGGATCAAAATGAAAGGATTCTCCATGACAGCTTCCATGGTGTCCGCATCGGTAACGAAGTACGGAGACAAGTAGCCGCGGTCAAACTGCATTCCTTCAACAACATCAAGTGTTGTTTCCATGCCTTTTGCTTCTTCAACCGTAATAACACCTTCTTTTCCAACGCGTTCAAACGCATCGGCGATGTCATTTCCAATTTCCGGATCGTTGTTGGCAGAAATCGTAGCAACCTGTGCGATTTTGTCACGGTCCTGGATGTCTCTGCTCATTTCGCGAAGCTCGGCGACAATTGCGGTAACCGCTTTGTCAATTCCGCGCTTGAGGTCCATTGGGTTGGCACCTGCAGTGACGTTTTTCAAACCAGCGTTCATGATGGCTTGAGCCAACACGGTTGCGGTAGTCGTTCCGTCGCCGGCCACATCACTGGTTTTGGAAGCAACTTCCTTAACCATTTGTGCGCCAACGTTTTCAATTTTGTCTTCGAGTTCGATTTCTTTAGCAACCGTTACACCGTCTTTGGTAACAGTGGGGGCGCCAAATTTCTTCTCAATAATAACATTACGGCCTTTTGGGCCAAGAGTAACTTTTACCGTATCGGCCAACTTATCAACACCCCTTTTAAGGGCGGCGCGGGCTTCGGTATCAAAAATGATCTGCTTAGACATACTATTCTATTTGGATTATCGTTCGTGAACGACCTCGTCCATTAAACACGTAGCGTAAAAGGACGAGTCAATATGAGTGGGGAGAGGCGAAATTAGTCGTTGACAATTCCAAGGATATCAGACTCTCTCATGATGAGAACGTCTTCATTGTTCATCGCGATTTCTGTTCCGGAATATTTTCCGTAAAGCACGATGTCGCCTGTAGTAACCGTCATGTCAACCTTAACGCCGTTTTCTACCTTGCCTGGGCCGACTGCAAGGACGGTGCCCCGCTGGGGTTTCTCTTTAGCGGTATCGGGGATGAATAGACCGCTGGCCGTTTTTTCTTCGGCGGGTTGTGGTTTGACCACTACGCGATCGCTCAAAGGTTTGATGCTAGCCATGGTTTGCTGCCTCGTTTTGAATTCTAGTTTATGAGATACAAGGTTTGACTGCTGGCACTCAAAGTGGGAGAGTGCTAAAATGCAGTCAAAAATATTGCCGGGGAGCTGTCCCCAGACCCTACTACAACCCGAATGGAATCCTTGGTGTTCCGTCTATTTTCTGGTAGAAAGGATTGAATGATTTGATTCGGACCAATTACCGATTAAATTTCGGTGAACCTCGCGGCGCACGGGTTCATCGTAAATGAACGCTCCCAAGTTCTTCGCTCTCATGAATGTACGTTCACCTTCACTACCGGCGGGATTTCGAACCGGATGGTCGCTCGCATTCGTGGTGACATCCGGTCTCGTTTTGATTGCTACGTTACCACCGTTTGTTTCTGAGGGGGCTAGATCCTTTATCATGGAGCTATTTTCAGGAGTTTGCCACCAGATCGACGCGAGGAGCCCCCATATCAACCAGGTCGCTTTGGCTGTTTGCCACCGTTGCTATGGCGCCTATGTGGGACTTCCCGCAGCCGTACTTCTGTTCGGATCCGTTAAAGGTGCATGGCCCTTTAGTCCCCAAACGGCTCCCATCTTTCTTTTTATGATGACGTTGCCTGCTATCATTGATTGGGGGGGTGACTTGGCCGGTTTCTGGCACAACAGTGCAGCTTCCAGAATACTTACTGGACTCATTATGGGACTTGGGGCTGGGTACTTTTTGGCAGCGGCACTAGTTGATGGGTACGTTGAATCCAGAAAAAATAGGGCTTCGAGCCAGAACCAAGAAGCATGAAAAAAGCGTGGCCCATTTTCTTTGGTATCGTAGTTATTCTAGTGTTTTCGCTCTATCCCATCCGGTACGCCAATTCTTTTTGTTGCCTAGGGGTCATTGTTGGGGGCCTTCAAGGTGCCCTGTTAGTTGGGCGCGGAGAAGGAATTAGGCTAGAAACAACCTACGCAATGAGATTCGGGGCCTCTATTGGACTTGCCGCAGCGGTTGTTATGCTTGGGCTAAACCTGCTCATTGGCTTTTGGTGGAATGGCGATCTGATCTTTGACCCAGTGCCTCAGTTTTTATATACGTTCTTTTTGAGGTTGATTGAAGGCATAATTGGAATTGCCGGCGACGCTCCTCAGCTGACGGTAAATGGTGGCCCTGGGTTATGGGGCCGTTTTTTATTCCAATTGCCCAGCAATATTTTATTTGGAGGAATTGGCGGGGCCATCGCCTCTTCACTGTATAAGCAACAAACAACCCTATTTAAGTAGGAAGTAATTGGTTAATATTCCTATACGCGCGTTGCACAAGCACTCATACTATTCTGACTATGCCTGATTCAAAACA
>CALEEY010000184.1 GCA_937877085.1 uncultured Bacteroidota bacterium | reverse complement strand
TGCCCATTCCGAACCCAAATACCTGATTCAGGTTCCGTTTGAACCCGTTGAACAGGAATCTGTCGTGGGGAATTTTTCTAGGCGATGGATGTTCGTAGATTGCACGCCTCATCCTAATCAATATGCCTTCCTTTTTCAGAACATTTTTGCTCGGCGTTGGAGTGTTTCTACTTCAATGGCTCATACTTGGCCGCTTGACGCTTTGGGGAGCATTCCCTGACGCCGTTTTGCTATTTGTGGCCTGGCTTGGGGTTCGTAAGGGTCGCCAATGGGGCGCCTTGGGCGGTTTCTTTTTTGGCTTCCTTCTAGATGTGGTCTACGACACTTGGGGCATGCATATGCTTGTCAAAACACTCATCGGATTTTTAATGGGGCTTTTTCCCACAACGGAAAGGGAAGGACTTCTAATTCTGCCCCGTCAAGCCTTACTTGGTGGGTTGGTCATTGCCCTGGTTCACAACGGCATCTTAGTCACGATGCTTGCGTTGCAGGCGGGGGCCAGAAACGCTTTTCTAGTAACCGGACTTTGGATAGGATCGGCTTTGTATACCGCTTTTCTAGGCACTTTTGCGTCCATGCTTTCCTCGAGATAGCCTCCCTCA
This sequence comes from uncultured Bacteroidota bacterium, assembly GCA_937877085.1. Lineage (GTDB taxonomy): Bacteria > Bacteroidota > Rhodothermia > Rhodothermales > UBA10348 > UBA10348. The sequence continues at coordinate 462 of CALEEY010000184.1, read as the reverse complement.
TATGAATTGGGTGTGGAACCCTGTTCCCCGGGGTCTCTTCGATTTGCGTGGTCATAGAGTCGCGACGTATTTTGTTGTTCTGGCCTCAATTAATCTTGAGACCGAAAAACGTATTCCGAGGGAAGCGACCCAAACTCGCAATTCAAAGAATATGGGGCTATAGCTCAGCTGGTAGAGCGCTTGGATGGCATTCAAGAGGTCAACGGTTCGAACCCGTTTAGCTCCACATAAAAAGGCCCTATTGTACAAACCCCTAACGTATTGAATTTCAATGCGTTAGGGGTTTTTTTATTGCGCAGAATTAATTATGACGCAGGCTAACCATTGGATTTTGGAGCGCTGCTTTGATGCTTTGGAAGCTCACTGTTCCAATTGCCAAGACCAGCGCCAAACTGCCGGCTATTCCGAATATCCACCAGTCCATCTGAATGCGATATGCGAAATTGTCGAGCCAGTTCGACA
>CALEEY010000183.1 GCA_937877085.1 uncultured Bacteroidota bacterium | reverse complement strand
ACGTGGCCAACGCACTCGGTATGCGTACCGTGACAGTGAGGTGTGAGGCTAATTACGTCGACATTGCAGGACCCACCCATCCGGGTGTCCCCGACCATTCCGTCTATCTGGAAGGTTGTTTTGGATGCGGGCGAAATGGCGTACAAATTGGGATCGTCGTCGGTAAACGACATCGGAATGGAAAGGTCAATGCCGCGATTTAGGTCAATATGAACCTTTTGACCTCCCCGTTCGATGGTTGCCAGGAGCCCCGAGCCAGACGCAGCCTCTTTTTCGGAGAGAGTTCTCGAATCATCGCCCGATGAAAGGGGATTCTGTGGCCGTATCGGGTAAGAAGGGGTCATAGCGGGTCCCCTGTGAGTCCAAGCCATTCCCTAGCCGTACCCCGCAACAGTTGTTTTTGGTGACCCGGATGGTCAAAGTAAACCGATTTTATCAGGGAGCCCGGCTCCAATTCACCGAGAGGAAACGGATAATCGGTACCCAGGGCTATGCGTCCCGCGCCAAAGAGGTCTACCAAAAAACGGAGGGCGGCGGGGTCGTGAACCAATGAATCCAAGTAAAAATGACCACAGTAGTCTCGTGGAGAAACGGGGTTATCTACGGCACACAAATCGGGTCGAACATTGAATCCGTGCTCGAAGCGTCCAACCGTGATGGGAAAGGATCCTCCGCCATGTGCAAAAGCGACCCGCAAACTGGGCAGTCGGGAAAAAATGCCCCCAAAAATGAAAGAACCAATAGCTCGGCTCGTTTCGGCAGGCATGCCAACCAGCCAAGGCAACCAGTATTTTTGCATCTGGTCGGCCCCCATCATGTCCCACGGGTGAACAAACAAGCAAGCCCCTAATTCAGCCATCCGCTCAAAAAAGGGGAAAAACTGGGGCTCAGACAGGTTTAGCCCGTTTACATTGGTCCCAATTTGTATCCCTCGAAGGCCTAACTCAAGAACACATCGTTCGAGTTCTTTGATGGCTAGGTCGGGGCTTTGAAGAGGTACGGTTCCAAGCCCTTCGAAGCGAGTAGGGAAGTCTTGGACGGTGCGGGCTATGTGGTCGTTTAAATACCGGGATAAATCCAGCGCATCCTCCGGCTTGGCCCAGTAGGAAAACATGACGGGAACGGTGGACAAAACCTGGACCGAAACCCCGAAACGATCGCATGCCTTGATCCGAACCTCGGGGTCCCAACAATTGGATTCGATCTCTCTAAAAAACACGCCGTCCTTCATCATCCGAGCGCAGCACGGCTTGTGATGATCTAGAGATATAAATCCGCCATATCCGTACCGCTTGGCTAAGTCTGGCCACGTTTTCGGTAGAATGTGGGTGTGTATGTCGTAAGCGCCTGAATGCATTAAACGACCAATTTAGACCGACATTGATCGGAGTACCTGCCCGATTGCTCGCTGAATAATCTCATTTGGCCGCCATAGGAGGGGCCATAACGGCTCCGCAGGATCCACAGGTGCGTGAACCTTCGGAATCGTTGAACCGCTTCATTACCGGCGGAAGCTGGGTCACAATGTTCTCTAAATGAAAATATTCATCGTACAGTTTTTCGCCACAATCGTCGCAAAACCACATCAATCCGTCGGTATCGGCGTCATCCCGGACCTTTTCAATAACAACGCCAATCGTACCTGGACCTCGTTGAGGGGAGTGTGGTGTCTTGGCTGGAAGCAAAAACATTTCTCCTTCCCGAACCGGAATACTTCGAGGAACTCCATTTTCAATGATTTTGACAACGATGTCGCCTTCCACCTGGTAGAAAAGCTCTTCGCTTTCGTTGTAATGATAGTCTTTGCGAGCATTCGGCCCACCGACCACCATCACGATAAAATCGCCTGCTTCGGTATAAACGCACTTGTTTCCCACTGGTGGCTTTAACAAATGGCGGTTTTCTTCGACCCAGTTTTTGAAATTAATTGGTGGTAGCATGATGGAATAAGGTTGAGTGGCAAAGAAAAAGGCGTCGGTCCTGTATATATCAAAAATTATGCTCGGGTCATAGTCTGATTGAAGTCTTAGGAGCTACGAGGTCAGGGCGTCTGGAAAAACGGCAATGCACTTCAATTCTATGGCGATTGGAGTTGGCAGAGCCCCTATCTCAACCGTCGTTCGACAGGGTCGGTGTTCCGAAAGGTACTCCGCATAGATGGTATTGTACGTAGCAAAATCGGAAGCCATGTTCGTCAAAAAAACGGTCACATCGGCCAGATGTTCGAAGCCTAGCCCTGCAGAAGCTAACACGGTGGCCACATTCTCAAAAACAGCGTGAGTCTGAGTAGCGATATCATATGAAATGACCTTTCCATCGGCATCCAGAGAAACGCCGGGAATTTCTTTCGAACCGAAACGTCTAGGGCCGATTCCGGATAAAAAAAGAAGATCGCCTACTCTCCGTGCGTGCGGATAGGCGCCAACGGGCTCTGGAGCGCCCAGAGAGTTAATGATGGTGTTTTTCATAAAAACGAGCTTGAAATGAGACGGGACGAGAAAACGACAGATGGTTATATAGGCTAGGTACAAGAAAATGGCAGATAGTTTTCCATGCTAACTCGTCTTAATACAGACATTTTTGGCCTCGGTAAAAAACCGTAAGGCGTACAAGCCACCTTCCCGTCCTACGCCGGACTCTTTCACACCCCCAAAAGGAGTTCGGAGATCCCGGTGCATCCAACAATTGACCCAGACAATGCCGCTCGAAAGCGCCGAACTTACTCTATGCGCCCGGTTGAGGTCTTTGGTCCAAACGGATGCAGACAGCCCGTATCTGGTTCCATTAGCCATTTCTATGGCTTCTTTTTCGGTTTCAAATGGAATAAGAGTGGCCACCGGACCAAATATTTCGTCTTGATTGGTCGAACAGGTGGGCGGCAACCCTTCAATGAGCGTTGGTGCCAAAAAATATCCATTTTTACACCTACCGGACACCGATACTTTCTTTCCACCCGTTAAGATTTGGCCTCCTTCTTTCTCGGCTATCTCCATGTGGTGCAATACTTTATCGAAGTGCGCCTTGGATACAATGGCCCCTAAATCCGTTGAGGAATCCTGTGGGTCCCCAACGGTCAAAGCGCGCGCCTTGTCTATGAGTTTAGACTTTATTTGATCGTAAACGGATGCCTGAATTAGGATACGAGACCCGCACAAGCATATTTGTCCTTGATTTGAAAAGGCAGCTTTGATGGTTTCCGTTGCAGCCGCTTCTAGGTCTGCATCTTCAAAAATGATGGTCGGGTTTTTACCCCCGAGCTCCAGCGACACTTTTTTGAGAGATTCGCTGGCGACCTGAGCAATAATTTTCCCCGTCGCCGTTCCCCCCGTAAAGGAGATCGCTTTTACTTTGGGGTGGGCAACAATGGCAGCTCCCGCTTTTGGGCCGGTTCCATGGACAATATTGAGTACTCCCGCTGGGAATCCAATGTCTGCGCAAGCCTTAGCTAGCAAAAACGCGGTTAAAGGGGTGACTTCGGACGGTTTTCCAACCACGCAATTCCCAGAAGCAAGGGCTGGTGCCACCTTCCACGAGAACAAGTACAGCGGCAAATTCCATGGCGAAATGCACCCGACAACGCCTAAAGGTTGACGAAGCGTATAGTTTAAGACGGAAGGTCGGTCGACGTACGCCTCGGACTGGTCATGCAGAATGGCCCCCGCAAAAAATCTAAAATTGGCTACGGCCCGTGGAATGTCTACCGTACGAGCCACCGAGAGGGGCTTTCCAGAATCGCTGGATTCTGCCTGTGCAAATGCTTCCAGAGAAGCCTCAATGGCATTGGCCAATTTATACAACCAAGCCGACCGGTATTCAGGTCCGGAGGCGCTCCAATGGGCACATGCGTCCTCTGCGCTGCCAATGGCAGCCTCCACTTCTTTTTGTGCGGAATCTGGGAAAGTCCCGACTATTTCAGCGGTAGCTGGGTCAATTAAATGAAGGGTCGAGCCATCGACGGCATCACAAAACCGGCCGCCAATGTAATTTTGAATGCGAATCATTTGTTGATGGCGAAAGATGCCTTAAAAGGTAGCAAAATAGACAGCGATTCGCAGGGGGCGCCTAGTCAATTTCCTTGGGGAAACAGATAAAGGGTCGTACCTGGCGCTTGGCCAGTCCAGAAACGATGTGCGTCTCCTCTGAAATGGTTAGCTCGTCGATTTGACCCGATCGATTCAGCACTCCGATCGAGTCCACTTTGGCATCGTATGCTTCATGGACAGAACGAGACCGATGAACATAGTATGGGATGTCCTCAAACAGCCGTTCCGGTGAACTCAATCCTGCTTGTAGCAGGTAATTTCCTACATTATCTTCTAATTGGCCCTCGGCAAATTTCTCGTTGTCGACTCCAAAATCTACCCGGAAAAAGTCTCTCAACAGCATGCGCCGGGAAAGATCAGCCAATACGGGGTCTGAAGAGCCAACCCACCGCTTTAAACTATAGATAATGTCGGTATCGTCTAGGGACACAAAAGCGTCTTGAACGTCTGTATTGTCGATGTCTGCGCTCGAATACCCATGGCGCAGGAAAAACATAAAGGCCTCCGATGCGCCTTCGACCAAGGTCGCTCGGTTGTTCAGGATATGGGATCGAACCCGTCGCACGACTGAGCGAAGAACAAAATCGCCGGCTAAAACCGTTTTATGCAAGTAAACCTGCCAATACATCAGGCGCCGAGCAATCAGGAAATTTTCGACGGCATACGCCCCTTTCGCTTCGACCACAATTCGGTCTTCGGCCGAACGGTCCCCCGGATGCACCACGAGTGTTTTGATAATGCGCCCGACCCCAACGCTTCCCTCAACCACCCCGGTGTAGTAGGAGTCTCTTCTTAGGTAGTCCAAGCGGTCCATATCCAACTGACTCGAGACCAATTGGTGAAACCAACGACGTTCGTACGTGTCGTCAAATATGGCCAGCGTAAGGTCCAGTTGGCCACCCAGCCTATCGTTCATCCTTCCGAGGAGCGCTCGACTCATTTGCTCATGTTCGAAATCAGAAAGGAGTTCGTGCTCTAACGTATGCGAAAAGGGCCCGTGACCTACGTCATGAAGCAGGGCCGCCGCAAGGGCCGCTTCCATCTCCGGTCCGGAAATCTCTGTTCCTTTTTCGGAAAGCGAAGTTAAAGCGTCGTGCATCAAGGCCATGGCTCCCAATGCATGTCCAAATCGAGAATGCTCAGCCCCTGGGAAAACCATATGCCCCACGCCAAGCTGTCTAATGCGCCGCAGTCGCTGTACCTCTTCCGAGGCAACCAGATCAAGAATGAGACCACGCGGGACCGAAATGAACCCGTGAACTGGATCTGAAAATATTTTGAAGCGTCCGTTCATTAATATTGTGGGTGCGGATGTCTTCCCGGGGATTCGTACTATTGAAAAGTACCTAATACTAAGTAACCACGCGCGATTCTTTCTTGGAGCAAATTCAAATTGCCATAGACGTTCCAGCCGAATTCAAAGATAAAGCTTTGTTCGGAATTCGAATGTTGCTATTCCCTTTCCGAATAAATGCCGTATTGACGGATAAATCGAGCCTTCAAGGTCCGTCTTTGTATTACGGTTCTGACACTTCTACGCTGTCTCCAGACACCTTGAACATAGGTTTGGTAACTCCGACCCTTGATTTTTTTGCGGGTACGAGCCCTATGCCACCCGTTTCTAGGTATTTGCGGGTTGGCGAGCATCGTATACCCGTACTTTTTGAAGGCTTGGGGGACACCACCTATGACCCTGTGGCCACCGTCTACTATTTCTTATCGGGATGGCAGGAAGTGCACACCACTCAACGAGATGAGCACGGTAGATTTAGGTTTGAAGATTCTATTCAACACGCCCTTGGCACGGCAGACCAGCCGACGGTCGATTGGTATCGGCACCTAGTCGCCGACCTACTCCGGCAAAAAGGATGTAAACTCGAGCGGAAAGAGTGGAGCGGGAGTTCTTGGATGGTGTGCCCGACACACGACATTGATTACGACAAAAAGTGGCGTCCAGGGATCTATAAAAGAGAATTGTTTGATCGCACCCTGCTCAATGTTAACCATGAAACGGCCCGGCAACGGATAGAGCGGGCGGCATCGGCCCTAGGATCCTGGTTTCAACACGAGGATCCATTTCGAAGTGCTTTTGTGCAGATGCAGGAAGAAGTAGGGCGTATAGGGGGGAAGGCGACGTATTTCATAAAATCCGGAGGCCGCGGTCTGCGCGACGTGGCGTATTCGCTCAGGGATCCCTTCGTATTTCAACAACTGACCGAACTGAATCGTAGAGGGTTTGAAATAGGGCATCATCCTTCGTATCACGCGTATTTAAGTCCCGAAAAATTACACGAAGAAAAGGGCTTACTTGAGTCTGTCTGTGGGTTTGCGATTACCTCCCATCGTGCCCATTATCTCCGATATGCCCACCCCGCAACAGCCTATCAGGTGCAAGCTTCGGGTTTTACTGTAGACTCAACGCTTGGCTTTGCGACGATGTGCGGTTTTAGGCACGCAACCTGCCTACCATTTCCCTTGTACGATCCTCAAAACGAGGTCGCATTGGAAGTAATGGAAATGCCGTTGGTGTGTATGGAGTCGGCGCTGTTCAATCGGATGAATCTAGGTCTTGCAGACGCGGAGGCTCGAACGCGCGAATTGATGGAAACGTGTGCACAGTTTGGAGGAGTTTTCGTCGCCCTGTGGCACAATACCCTGTGGGACGAAACGGAATTTCCAGGCTGGGGCCATCACTTTGTATCCACGTTGTCGGAAGCTAAAAAATTAGATGCGGCAGTGGATACGCTTAAAAATGCCGTAACTGGTTGGAAATGAACGACCGTCACCCTCCAACAAAAGAAACCTTACTAACGACGGACGTCTCGGTCGCTGCGGACTGCATTCGATCGGGCGGTTTGGTCGCGTTTCCTACGGAAACGGTATATGGTCTTGGAGCAAATGCTTTAGATTCGGATGCGGTGGCGCGCGTTTTTGTTGCCAAAGGACGCCCGGCTAACAATCCTTTGATTGTACACGTAGCCGATTTCGAAGGGGTCCGAAGCCTGTCTTCCAGCGTTCCCGAATACGCCGAGTCGTTTATGGAAGCCTTTTTCCCGGGTCCGCTAACGCTCGTTCTCCCCCGAGATCCGAAGGTCCCATATGGCACCACGGCTGGGCTCGAAACCGTAGCCGTTCGCATGCCAGACCATCCGATGGCGTTAGCGTTGATTCAACAAAGCGGTGTTTTCGTCGCGGCGCCGTCAGCCAATCGATCGGGACGGCCAAGTCCCACAGCTTGGGAGGATGTTTATGAGGACTTGAATGGACGAATTGACGTCATACTTAAAGGGAAACCAACCAAATATGGCTTAGAATCGACTGTAGTGGATTGCACGGGCGAGTTTCCCATGATCTTGCGTCCGGGGGGCGTTTCGCTGGAGGATCTGCTGTTGGTGCACTCCCAAACGGCTTATTCTACTTCGGCGGCGTTGGCGGCAAAAAGCCCCGGAACTGCTCATAGGCACTACCAGCCCAATGCTCAGGTCATTTTGGTAGACCACTCCAGGTCGTTGAATCTCCCGGAAGATGCTGCATTTATTGGGTTTTCAGGCGGCGAAACAGCTCGCCTTCGGTTCGAGGCAGTGGACGTTGCCGACTATGCACACCATCTATTTTCCTTTTTTCGGCAGTGTGAAAAAGAGGGTATTCGTACGATTTACTGCGAAAAGGTAGCTCCTTTTGGCATGGGCCGGGCCCTGATGGACAGATTGGAACGGGCGTCGTCCTAGGCTAGGTTAGGCTAAGCTAGGCCAAGCTAAGCTAGGCACCGCGAGCTATTTCCACTTCAACGTCAACGAAACGGAGTTGGGGGCCACCTGAAAGGCTATCTTTGACGCATCTCCGCCCACGTGATGTTGTCGGTACAACCAGGCGGACGTGGCTACCCCAACCAAAGCGCCTGCCACCACGTCGCTCGGCCAATGGTACAACAGGGGGACTCTTGAAAATGCGGTTCCGCCCGCAACGACCATCGCTAGGACAGTAAAGGAGTTGGGGTAATACAGTAACCAAGGAGTGATGGCTGCAAAGGCGGTGGTCGCGTGTCCGCTCGGGAAAGAAGTATGGCCACTAAAAGGTTTGAAATCAGAAGCGGATGCAGAATCAAACGGTCGCCCTCGACCAAAACCCAGTTTTAGGGCATTGGTCAGGAGGTTGGCATAAACCAACGATTGAAAACTCATAAAGGCGGCGTCTTGAAACCGATGATTGTCCGAAAAGAGGGATCCAGTAAAAATAATTAATGCTAAGGGACGCACTGCGTTAGCATCCCCCACTTCCTCCAATACGCGCATCAATTCTCGTTTTCTGAAATCAACGGAATGTTCAGATAGCGATTCATCAAACCGGGAGACAACGAAAATGGCAGCCGTACCAATACCCAACTTGACGGGAGAATTCAGCATTAGGGACCTCGGAATAGCCTTCGTATCCTGGGAAAGCCAGGTCAAAAAGCGAAGTGGATCATCCGGTGCTGGAGTGATTTGCGCTGCTGCCTGGCGGTAGCTCCCGAATAGTATCAATAACCCTAATGCAATGCAGGAGAACATGATGCGGCAGGAGGAATATGATCTATTCTTAAACAGCAATTCGGTTAGAGACAGATATCGTGTATCTTGAGCGTGACAAAAGAGTAGGTCGGCTCGATGTACGATTGAGTGGTTAATGACCGCTTCCAGACTAACTACTGAATATAGGTATGGAGAAAGGATTTGAAGTTCGACGGGCTGATTTGAATGATCTTGAGCAACTAGCCGGTTTGTTTGATGGGTATCGACAATTTTACCAACAACCCTCGAACGTCGATGGGGCTCACTCGTTTTTAGAGGAAAGAATCCGCTCAAACGAGTCAACGATTTTTATCGCCATAGACTCAAACGAAAAGGGGGTAGGCTTTACCCAACTATATCCCATGTTTTCCTCTGTCAGGATGCGATCTGTTTGGATCTTAAATGACTTGTTCGTGCTTAGAGAAGCACGCAAGATGGGGGTTGGTCAGCAATTGATGCGGGCGGCCGAGTCGTGGGGGAGGAGTGAAGGTGCGGTAGCACTCGAATTGGCTACGGCTCGTGATAATCATGCGGCAAAATCGGTCTATGATTCGATGGGTTGGACGTTAGACACTGAATATGACCATTACAGTATACGCTTGTAAACATGTTTAAATTGTTAGCTGGACCTTTTTTTGTACTGTTTCTAACGGGATGTGCGTCTACCGCCATCAACAAACCGGATATCCCTCGGGGAAGTTGGGAGGAGGCAAAACCAAGCCTTTCTGAACGCATTAGTGCGGAGATTCCGCCCGTTCAGGAAGAATTTCGGGCCGCTTGGGTTGCCACAGTGGGCAATATTGATTGGCCGTCTAAGCCTGGGTTGAGTAGCGCCGAACAGCAAAACGAAATGCGAATTTTGCTAGATCGGGCCCGGATGCTCAATCTCAACGCGGTCATTTTACAAGTCCGTCCCACGGCCGATGCGCTCTATGCCTCTACCCTGGAACCATGGTCTTACTATTTGACCGGGGAAAACGGAAAGGCCCCCTCTCCACTGTATGACCCTCTTACTTTTGCAGTAGAGGAAGCTCACCGGCGAGGCATCGAGCTCCACGTTTGGTTCAACCCGTATCGGGCCTATCATCCAACAGCCCCAGATTCGCTTTCCTCTGAGCACATTAGTCGCAAATTGTCCGATTCCGTTCACCGATATGGCGAGCAAATGTGGATGGATCCTGGTTCGCCAGCGGCCACCGAGCATACGTTGAGCGTAATAATGGACGTGGTCGAGCGCTATGACATAGATGGGGTCCATCTCGACGATTACTTTTATCCTTACCCGGTCAACGACTCGGTTGGAAAGCGCGTCGAATTCCCAGATTCCACCTTTTACGCTGCATATGATGGGACATTAGACCGCGCCCATTGGCGACGGCGTAATGTGGACGACCTGATCCAGCAAATTTATACTCGGATTAAAGAGCGTAAACCCTGGGTATTGTTTGGTATTTCGCCTTTCGGAATTTGGCGACCAGGATATCCTGACATGGTGAAGGGCTTCGATGCGTACGAAAATTTGTATGCTGACGCCAAACGGTGGCTAAACGAGGGCTGGGTCGACTATTACACCCCCCAATTGTATTGGGCTCTTTCCAGTGCAGGTCAACCCTATGGACCCTTGCTTGATTGGTGGATCGAAGAAAACACGCGAGGAAGGCACATTTGGCCCGGAAATTTTACGAGTCGGTACATTTTGACCGATGGATCCCATTGGGAACCGGACGAAATACTTGCTCAGGTTAAACATACTCGGGAGACTGCAGGTGCGACGGGAAATGTTCACTTTTCCATGAGAGCGCTGACTCCTACCGATAGTCCATTGAGCGAAGCACTAGCAACCGACTTATATTCTGAAAAAGCGATTATTCCGGCGTCTAC
>CALEEY010000182.1 GCA_937877085.1 uncultured Bacteroidota bacterium | reverse complement strand
AATACGCAGGTCGTGCTCGGCTGAGATTATACCAGAAATCTGAGACCCTAGGCGGGCCGAAAAGCCTGCTTTGTGAACAGTAATCTTGCCCAACGCGAAAGGGCTGAACGGGCCAATGAAGGAGGCGACGTTTAGCGGAAGAAAGACGGGTGTCCCATCTAGTCTGAACTGATGTTCGCCGGCTTCACCCCCCTGAATATGAATGTCGGCTGTGGTGTCATTTACGCGCACACCAGGCATGGCATCCAGACTTTGAAGCAATCCAGAAGTCCCTGCCGACAGATTTTGCGTCACATCTTCTTGCGTAGCCGAGGCAGCCCCAAGCATGGAAGACGATGGTATTCTTCCATCAATGACTAAAGGTGTCGTAATTACAATGCTTTCGGACTCAAGAATGATTTCAGTTGAAGCATCTTCGCCTGCGTCAATGTCGATTTTGGTCTGTCGCGTTCGGTATCCGATATGTTGTACTCTGACACTATAGGAACCGGGAAGAAGGCGAGGAAAGATGAACATACCCTCGTAATTGGCTACGACGCCCCTGTCGGCTTCAGCCAAATAGATCGTTGCATTGGGAATCGGCTGCTCCGTGTCATAATCCAAGATAATGCCCCTTAAGTTCCCAAAAAGGGGAGGGCCCTCGGTCGCTAATCCAACCACGTATAGCCCGTTTGATCGAATAACGTAGTCCAGTCCCGTGCCCCGCAAGATGCAATTTAATAAAGCTTCCGTCCGGGCATTTTCAATAACGCAAAAAACTCGCTTTCCTGAGACAACAAGCGGATCCCAGGAAATGGGCACATCTCCGGCGGTAATCGTAATGAATTGTTGAAGGCCTTCATTCAAAGGCACGCCGCGTAGAACGATCGAATACGTTTTGTCCGGTGGCTTGATCTGTGCTGCAGACTCTCCGGCGAAAAAAGACAAAAGTATCATAACCGCAACGAAACCTACGGTTTTTTGCCTTTTGGGCATCATCAAAATGGAGATGCTTTTTAAGAGGTCCAAGCGCCCTTCAATGCTGAAATGAATTTACTCTTAACGTAGGTCCTGTAGGTCTTTATGCCAAAAAAAGTAGCCGTTTCATAATACAAAACGCGCACTAAAAAGACGTGGACAACAACGGCTTACAGATCATATCCTACGAACGAATAGTGAAGCCGGATCCAAACAAAAAAGCCGATTTTCCAGAAAGGAAAATCGGCTGATTGAGTACACTGTACTAAAACTTCTTTTTACTGCAAATAAAGCTCAAATCCGTTGGCCGTTGGGCGATACCGAATCCCAATAGTGGCAGCCAAATCGCCCATAACATCGCTAGCGGTCACTGCTTCTTTCGTAGCGTAAGAAAACCGGCGAAGCTTAATAGATACTGGAGCGTCAATGCGAACATCAAATCGACGTTCAACTTCCTTGATTACGTTTTCTACCAGTTCCTCATCAAAATAAAATCCACCCATCGTCCAATAGAGGCTCGTAGCAACATTTGCTTCGCTAGGGTCGGAAGGAGAATGGCCTTCCAAATCGATGGAGGTCATTTCACCGGGATTGAGTAAAACTTTTCCGAACCGAGAGGCTACGGAAACTCTGCCCGTTTTAACCACGACTTCAGAAGCTGCTTCCACTGATCCGGGCCAAGCCGTTACAGAAAAACTGGTTCCTAATACTTGAGTGGTGGCGTCGAAGGTAGAAACTTGAAAAGGTACCGCGCCGGCTGTTACATCGAAAAAGGCCTGACCGTGGAGCTTTACGCTCCTATTATCGGTACCAAAATTGTCTTGAACGCTCAGGCGGCTGCCGGGAGACAAAGAAACGGTACTTCCATCTGATAATGAAACCAGCATGGGCATTTTTGAACCAACCGGAGACCTGAAGTGCTCAGTGGAGGGGCTTAGCAAAAACGAAAGACCAACTACGAGGGCAGCTGCAATGGACACTAACCTGAATCTCAAATCGAATATGCGGGCGGCTGGCTGCTTTGGCAAACGAACGGTGTGCATTTTCGGCGCATCAGGATGCGATACTTGCTCCATGACTACGCTCCGAACCTGATCTTTCCGGTTGTCAACGCTTCCATAAACAGGAGAGGCATCTTCCGAGATCATAGACCATACCTCAGAAAGACCTGCACGATCCGCATCGGTTAAGCCGTCCAGATCATCAAAGATCGCTTCAGGGATTTGGTATGTAGAGCTTGAGTGGCTCACTTTATCTATGGATTAACCTTATGTGTTATTTAATCGCCGTTCGCTTTGAAAAATGTCCAACTTCTTGCGAAGGTGCTGGAGCGCTAGGACAATGTGATTGTTTACCGTTTTGGGAGCCAGATCCATTAGAGCAGCTATTTCTTCATGCGAAAGTCTTTCGTATCGACTAAGCATAAAGGCTTCTCTTCTTCGATCAGGCATCTCCGCAATCCACAGGTTTAAGTTTTCCTGAAGCTTGTCGGCATCCAACCGTTCATCGTCCATATTGTCAAAGCCAACCGAAGGGCTATCCGCTTCTATTGCTTCCGCAGTGTGTCGCTTCTTCTGTCGTTCGTGATTGAGGGCATAATTCCGCACCATTTGGTACATCAGTGCCTTAAGCGACCGCTCTGGATCAATCGTTGTGCGTACGCGCCACAGCTTCAAATAAACGTCTTGGAGAATATCCGAAGAGGCATCTGAATCACGAGTAATGAACATCGCATATCTATGGAGTCCATCGTACGTGGCGTCAAACAGCTCTGCATAGGAACTCCCATCAGAAAGTTGAAGACCGTGACTCCAAGCACGAAACTGTTCGTCCGTTACGGAACGCATAGAATCTTACCTTCAGTCGTGTCTTATTACACAGGAGTACGCTGAATTACCCAAATATTGACTGTTGGTCATAAATAACTTTAAATAAAGGGTGCAACACAAAGGGAGACAATAATATAGCGGCACACTTAATGAAGAATATGAACTAAAACGCCTAAAAAATGAAAAAATAATCCGTTCTTTTTAGGTCAAGTCACTTAATTCATCGCTTTAGGCACTCCTACTTTTGAATCGAAACTGAGTTCTCATCAAACCAAAAT
>CALEEY010000181.1 GCA_937877085.1 uncultured Bacteroidota bacterium | reverse complement strand
GTGGCCATCCCGACCCCAGTGGCCATCCCGACCCCAGTGGCCATCCCGACCCCAGTGACCATCCCGACCCCAGTGGCCATCCCGACCCCAATGGCCATCCCGACCCCAATGACCTTCCTGGCGCAAGTGACCATCCTGACCTGAGTTACCTGCCTGACTGATTCGACGTGTATTACCTACTTGAACTTCCTCCCCTACCTGACCAACGTGACCTAACCGTCGTGTTAGACGTGAGTCACATAAGCCTCGGCGCGCAGTAAGAAAAAAAGTATACCTTATATACAAGAAAAATAATGCAAGCTAGAGTTTTAATTACCGATTCGCTTCACCCATTGTGTTTTGACCTTTTGACCGATGCTGGCTTTGAAGTCGTCGATGGGTCGAAATGGACAAGAGAAGAGATCCTTGACCGTTGTGACGGTTTTCAGGGTTGGATTATTCGCAGCGGTACCAAGATAGATGCCCCGTTTCTGGAAGCAGCCAAAGCTCTTATCGCCATTGGACGGGCTGGCGTTGGCGTCGACAATGTAGATATACCGCTTGCTACCAAAAAAGGCGTTCTCGTTTTGAATGCTCCCGAGGGAAACACCATCTCGACGGCGGAGCACACGATTGCCATGCTATTGGCCATGGCTAGAAAGATATCTCCCGCAGCCGCCTCCTTACTGTCAGGCAAGTGGGATCGGAAGCCATATACCGGCACGGAGTTGTTCGGGAAGACCATCGGGATCGCCGGAATTGGGAAAATAGGTCGGGCGGTCGCCGAGCGATGCCTCGCCTTCAACATGACCGTGATCGGATACGACCCCATGTTGACCACCGAAGCTGCAGACAAGATGGGGATTGAATTGGTCGATTTGAACCAACTGTTCAAACGCTCTGATTTTATTACCGTACACACCCCACTGATTCCTGCAACCGCAGGACTCTTGAATGACGATACCATTGCTACATGTAAAAGAGGCGTTGGGATTATCAATTGTGCTAGAGGCGGCATAGTGGACGAAGCCGCGCTACTTCGTGCGCTAGAATCCGGCCAGGTCGGCGCCGCTGCCCTAGATGTGTATTCCTCCGAACCGCCCACTGAAGCCATTTTCGATCTGATTCGCCATCCCAATGTGGTAGCTACCCCTCACATCGCAGCCTCAACAGAGGAAGCCGGAGAAAAAGTAGCCGTCCAAGTCACCGAGCAAGTGATCAATGCTTTGAGTGGGGAGGTGGTGTTAACAGCTGTGAACGCCCTTGCCGTACGCATGTCAGCCCAGCCCGAGGTCAAACCCTACATGCTGCTGGCTGAACGGTTAGGCTCTGCTGCCCATCAGATATTTCAACATCCAGTGGATCGTCTGCTAATTCGTTGCCACGGAGATGTACCCAGACGCTATAAAGACGTTTTGAAAGTAGTCGCTTTAAAGGGATTTCTTTCGGCCAATTGGAAAGAGCCCGTCAATCTTGTGAATGCCGAAGTCATTGCGCTCGAAAGTGGATTAGCAGTAGACGTCGAAACTTTTCAATCGGAGCATTCCTTTTCAAACCTTATTGAGCTTCGACTTCAAGGAAAAGACGTGGCAATTTCGGTGGCGGGCACCATCTTTTCGGGTGATGATAGCCGGATCACCTCTGTGGACGGATATAATGTTGAAATAAAAATGGAAGGCCAAGTTCTTCTCTACAGAAATCCGGATCGACCGGGTATGTTGGCGAAAGTAGGGCATATTCTTGCTAAAAATGACGTTAACATCGGGTCTTTATCGCTCGGAAGGTCAAGACCCGGTGAAGAAGCACTCACCGCCATTACCGTGGATCAAGCTATTTCTGTAGAAATACTGAAGGAAGTTGCTAACATCCAGGGAGTCAAAGGGGTGTGCATGCTCGAATTCATGCCTTGAATTAAGATTTAATGTGTATTATCCTTCTTGTAGATCGATATTTGAAGATGGAAGGGATATTCATCGCGTTTTTGGCAAAAGGAATTACCCGTTAATACGGTGTTCATATTCCCTTGACAAACCAGAAAAGCCCCTCTATATTTGGAAACCGATTCCAATGTTAGGAAACGATTAACGAAATAAGGATTGCCGTTGGATTTTCGATACAGCTTTTCAACCCCCACCTTTCAAGCGAAACCTGAATTAAGTCGCGATAGCTATGCCCTCGCCACTTCGCCTGTTAGAGCTGTGCTGGAGATCAAATGGTTGAAAGACTGTTTGCAGAAAGATTCCGCCATACAACTAGACCTTGCTTTTAAACAGGTCACGGGTTTCGATCCGGATTTTGAGATCCAAGCACGTTTTGGATTCTGTTTAGGGCCAATCCCTTCTTTGAACGTTTCCGTTCATCAAAGAAATTCGTGCATTGCACGGAAATCGCAAACGACACCCGTATTGAGTTCTTCATTCAAATTGAATGCGGCGCACAATGCGAGTGTTTTGCACGATAGAAATTGCACTCGTTCCGATGTGGGAATGAGCTGCAGCACTTTAAGCCACACATCATTTCACTAGGAGGTAGCTTATGTTACGTAAATGGGGCATGCTTGTACTCATGCTGCTAGCTGCGCCAGCCCTCGTATTTGCCCAGAACACGGGTAAAATTGCGGGTGTAGTGACCGACGCAGGCACTGGAGATCCACTTCCAGGCGCGCAGGTCATTTTGGTTGGCACAACGCTAGGTACCATAACGGACAACGATGGAAATTATTTCGTCATCGGTGTTCCGGTTGGTTCATACAGTGTTCAAGCTCGATTCGTCGGTTATCAAGAATCAACCGTTTCTGGTGTACAAGTTTCTTCTGGGTATACCCAGGAAGTTAACTTCGTACTTACAGAAGGTGTTGACCTTGGCGAAATCGTCGTTGAATATGAACGCCCGCTGATCCAGAAGGACGCCGTTGGTGTTCCTAAGATCGTTGACGCCGAACAGATTGTTAACTTACCTGTCCGTGGGGCTGCAGCTGTCGCTGCTATCCAGGCTGGTGTTGTTAACGATGAAGGTTCAGGTACGCTCAACGTTCGCGGTGGTCGCGGGGCTGAGGTCACTTATTACATTGACGGTGTGAAAGTTGTCGGTACTACCGCACTTCCACAATCCGCCATTCAAGAGCAGGAGATGATTATTGGTAACATCTCAGCTCGTTATGGCGACGCGATGTCTGGTATCATCAACATCACAACGAAATCAGGTTCTTCGAAATTCTTTGGTTCATTTGAGGGCGTTACCTCTGAATCACTAGACGATTTCGGATACAACTTGGCTTCCGTTGCACTGGGTGGTCCTGTAATGGGAGACAACGTGAACTTCTTTTTTGCAGCTGAATACCTTGGACAAGGGGATAGCAATCCTCGCTCCGTTGGTCAGTTGAAAGCAAGTAGCTCATTAATCGACCAACTTTCGCAGTTCCCTGCTTCTATGGAAGCCTTGGACGCGGATGGAAACACGGTATACATTCCGGTTCCAGCTTCAATGGGCGAAACGTATTTGCCAGTTGACGCTTCCGGTCATGTTGTGATCAATAACGATCAGATCATTGCTGGAGATGGCACGGTTTTAAACGTTCCTGCTGGCGTGGATCCTGCTTCTGTTAACTTCAACTTTGTTGAAAGTGCTAACGCGCTAACCGCTGACGACTTTACAGTCGAAAAAGCAAAGCGTGGCACCAAAACAAGTAGATTAGCGCTCAACGGAAACCTGAATTTCAACGTTATTGAAAACGTACGCATGCGCGTAGGTGCTCGGTATGTTGGTTCTGAAGGTCAAGGTCTTTCGACCCTGAACGTATTCTCTCCTGAAAACAGAACAGATAATAAGCGCTACGACAGCCAGTTCTTTGCGACGTGGACTCACTATCTGTCTAATTCGACGTTTTACCAACTTCAGGTCGATTATACCGACCAAACGGGTAAAAACTACGACCCTCGATTTGGTTTGACTTCTCGCGCCGACGTACTAAACTGGGGCGACTTTGATAACGATGTTTATGCAACCAACCGTGGTTACAAAAACGTTACGTTCTCTTCAGTTCAAGTAGGAGTAGACGATCACGGAAACGCTGATCCTGCCGACGATACGCCAATCATGGCGAATCAGCCGCAATACACCTACCGTTGGGAAGATGGCAAGTTTAACAACAGCCAGACCATTGGTAAGCTTGTAGCTCCTCCGGGAAGCACAGGTCCTGCCGGTTACTTCCAGTTCCACAATACTCAGCTTCGTTTTAACGCGATGGCTGCGACACAGATCGGCCTACACCAGGTTGAATTTGGTGGGGAATTTGAACAAAAAACCAATCGTTCTTATAGCCTCAGTGGTTCTACCATTGGCCGCTATTTTGACGACGCAGGTGCACTTTACTCCCCAGGCGCAGAAGGCGTTACGGCCGGTAGTGGTGAAGAAGTTTCCGACTTCTACGACCTAACATGGGCCCAGCTTGAAGGCGCAACCAGCTACGTTGGTTACAACGTTTTTGGTGATAGCGAAGTGGACTCAGAAGATCTTAACAGATATGTTAATGACCTTGATGCAAACGGAAATCCACTTGCACTTGACAGTCATGAACTATCTGCCTACGATGTTGCCCCTCACCAGCCGATCTATTATGGCGGTTATGTTCAAGACAAAATCGAATTCCGCGATATCGTTTTGAACATGGGTGTTCGTGTTGACGTATTTGACAACAATGTTCGTACCTACTACGATCGTTATTCAGCACTTCCACTCGAGCGTGCTGGTCAAGTAGGTTTGGCAACGGGTCTAATTGGCGACGACTTTGCTGTTTACTACAATGGCAACGATGTCGCTGGCTACCGTAGCCGCGAAGGCAAGTGGTTTGATCAAAGCGGACAGCCAACGATTGCTGGAAACGTTCTTCTATCGGGTGCAAGACCTCACCAGGTCAGTGGCCGTGTAACGGAAGAGTCCTTCGTCGACTACAAGCCAAGAGTAACTGTCATGCCACGTATCGGGGTTTCATTCCCTGTAACGGATCAGGCATTGTTCTTTGCTCGTTACGGCCGTGTTGCACAGCGTCCTTCTGCAAACTCTTTCCAATCATTGGAAGGAATGTCAGGATCGGGTAGCGGTGGAAACAACAACGACCTAGAGCCAGAACGGACAACAGAATACGAACTTGGATTCCGTCAGCGTTTGTCAGCCCGCTCAGCTCTTACTATCTCCGGATTCTTCCGTCAGATTGAAGACTTGATCCAGATTGACGACCGTCGTGACGCTTATCCAAACGGACAAACTTCTTACCGTAATACAGACTTTGGTACTGTTAAAGGTTTAGAATTTAACTTTGACCTTCGTCGCTCAAACAATGTCTCTGCAAACGTTAACTATACGCTTTCGTTTGCTCAAGGCACTGGTTCTTCTTCGTCGACTACCTCCACGATTGCTTGGATTGATGAAACACCACCAAACTTCATTAGCCCATTGTCATTCGACCAACGTCATACCTTTAACGTATCCTTGGACTATCGTCTAGGTGCTGGTGAAGGCCCGACCGTTGGTGGTATGAAGCTGTTTGAAAACCTTGGCGTCAACGTATTGGCTACAGCTAGTTCTGGTCAGCCATATACTGGTCAGTTAGAGCCATTTAGCCGAATTGAATCGAAAGCTCCAATTCCAGATGGCGGTATCAACCAAGCTCGTATGCCATGGAAAAACCGTATTGATCTTCGTATCGATCGCAAGTTTTCCGTTGGCCCACGCACCACTCTTTCTGCATTTGTATGGGTTCAAAACCTACTGGATGCACAGAATATCAATGGTGTTTGGCGTGCAACAGGACTACCTGATGATGATGGCTTCCTCTCTACCCCAGGTGGCCAGCAATTCCTAGGTGGTTCTGTACCCGTAACTGAAACAATGTATCTACACCGTACTCGTAGTCTTGGTAACTACGGTATCCCGCGTCTAACGCGAATTGGTGTTCGTCTCGACTTCTAAGTGAAATGCTGACGGATCTTGTGCGGGCCGTATGGCCCGCACAAGATGGTCGGTTTCTTATTTAGGTTTTGAGTAGATATTAAAGACCGAAATGCACGGATGACTATGCACAACATTAGAAAATTAAGTTTCCTCATTGCCGCGCTTGCAATAGGGTTCTTGAGCGCTCCAAGTGCTCGAGCCCAAAGCGTTGGCAACTGCGAACCGTCCATTGGCGAGGCTTATCTCGACATTAACAATGTGCGCGCTCGTATTCCGAACAACGGAGAATTATTCTTCCGTGGTTCACCAGACGTCTATGAAGTACCGAAAGGAAGTGGTCACAAAGCCATTTTTGCATCTGGTATTTGGATGGGCGGGCAGGTCGCGGGTCAGCTTCGGCTAGCTGGCACAACCTACGGCCCTTACGAATTCTGGTCCGGTCCTCTAAATGATGATGGATCTTCCCCAGCCAACTGTACTCCTTGGGATCGTGTTTGGAAAATTAACAAAGACGACATCAACAACTACAACGGCGGTGGATCCTCAACACCAGACCTATCGGACTGGCCTACAGGACTGGGCGCACCTACCCTAGACGCAAATGGCGATCCAATTGATCTAACAGGTCAACCACTGGCTAGTCGCGTCGATCGTAAAATCAACCTAGCAGCCGGCGAACGGCCAGAAATTTTGGGCGACCAAATGCTATGGTGGATTATGAACGACAAGGGCAATACGCATGATCGGTCTTCGACCCCTCCAATGGGCGTTGAAGTTCATGGTTCTGCATTTGCTTTTAACACGGCTGGTGCTCTTGGAAATACTACGTTTTACAAATATCGCATTCTTTATAAGGGAACTGTTCCGCTCGAGAATACCTATATGGGTATCTTTTCGGATCCAGACCTTGGTGCAGCCTTTGATGACTACGTAGGTTCAGACTCAACGCTAGGAATGGGTTACATTTATAACGCAGACAATGATGATGATGGTAACTACGGTGCAGCTCCGCCTGCAGCAGGTTACGACTTCTTTCAAGGTCCACTTGTAAATGACAACGGCAAGGACGACAATCTCGATGGTCAAATCGATGAAGACAACGAACGTCTGAAAATGACTTCGTTCGCTTTCTACAGCAACGGTGGTGGTATCCAGGGTGACCCGGGTAACGGCGCTGACATGTACAACTTCATGCGTGGCCGTTGGAAAGACGGACAGCCGTTTACCCTCGGTGGAAACGGACTTGGATTTTCCAATATCGTAACGAAGTTCATGTTTCCAGGACATCCACCAGCATTCTGGTCAGAGTTAAACTCAGACAATGCTGGTTCCGCTATTGCTCCTGCTGACCGTCGTTTCGTTTTGTCCACCGGTCCATTTACGGTTAAGCCAAAAGACGAACAAACCATTATTTTTGGTATTGTAACCAGCTTTGGCGCGGATAACCTTGACTCCGTAACAAAAATGAAATCGGATGACAAAGTGGCCCAGGCCGCATTTGACATCAATTTCGTTGTTCCCTCACCTCCAAACGCACCGCGGATAACAACTACTGTTTCTAACGGCGCTGTTTTGTTGGAATGGGGATATCGCGTAACGGACAATAATTACCTTGATTCTTACAATGTAGAAGACCCATTCTGTTCTGAAACGGACTGTGACTACGCATTTGAAGGATATAAAGTGTACCAATATGCCAACACTTCTGACCAAGACGGTGTTGTTATTGGAACGTTCGATAGAGCCAACGGCGTAACAAGAGTAATCGACACCGATGGTGGTGACCTTCTTCTCGTAACGGCAGAAGGAACAGACTCCGGCGTTGCTCACTCAATGGTTGTTTCTGGTCTAACCAACTACAAGAACTATGAATTTGGAGTTCAGGCATATGCTTACAACTTCGATTCATATCCCAAAGCTTATCACGGTCCTATTGCTCGCGTAAATGTTATTCCTCAGAAAACAGACAAAGTGATCGCTCCTGAAGCGGTTGCTGCGGCTTTTGCAGGAACTTCAATTGTGGGTTTAGGAGCTGAAACAAACATCGGAAACGGCGGTGCTTCACTTCGTGTTGTGAATCCAGCTGCTATTACAGGTCACAACTACAAAGTTGAATTCTTCAGTGCTGAGATTGCAGGAAAAAGCAACGTAACGTTTATTGAGTCAAATGACCCAACAGATCGTGACAACGATTTTTCACTTCGCAATAAGTTAGATGCTTCAAAGTCTGCCGTATCAACAGTCATTACGTATGATGTTGTCGACCAAACGACGGGTACGAAAGTATTTGACGGAGCTGCAGTTGCCGCTAACGCGGGTATCGCAGGTCCAGAAGGCATTGACGTTCTACAGTTTGACGGTCTTTCATTAGACGTAGCTGGTGCACCGAATGACATTCTAGGATTTGAGGTTGTAGCTAACGCTGCTGGCCCGATCAATCCTCCAGCCATGGGCGCTTTTGCTTTCAATAGCAATGGTTTCCCACTTGTTGGTGGTCTTGACCGTCCGGCTGCTGGCCAACAGTCGACCAATGCCGCATTATGGGGCATTCACACTGGCCGTTCAGGCACCGCGGATCCAAGTTGGGCAACTTTCGTAAGCCGCGCGCTTCGTAACGGATGGGGCGACCTTGTTCCTTACGACTTCGAAGTACGCTTTACGGCTGCTTGTCGTACGGCTTGGGCCACCGCTCAGGCTGCATCAGAAACCATCGTTGCAGCACCAGTTGCTGGTGGTTGTTACGGATATGACCGTTTCGGCGTATTCGATGGTCATTCCCTACAAAGCATTCCTTTTGAAGTCTGGAGAACGGGTATTAGTACCCCTAACAACCCTGCGGACGACGTTCGTATGATTGTTGCTGCTCTTGACAACGGTGGAAATGGTTGGGGAATGGACGCTCCTGATCATCCTGTTTCAGGTGGCGACAACGATCCTGCAACCGATTGGACCTACTGGTACCTACCAAACGACATGACTCCAGGACCTGCGGGTGTTGGATACAATGCTTGGTTGGCCGGTGTGATTGCCGATCCTGGTGATTCTGCAGCTCACGGCCGCGAGACGTTTGCTCGTATCGTATTTGTGAACTGGAACGGTGGTTCGGTAACTAACCCTGCTGCTTACAATTCAGAAATGCCAGAAGCGGGTACTGTTTTCCGCATCAATACGACGAAACCAAACCAATCTGGTGACAGCTTCACGATGTCTACCGACGGCTTGGGTGCTCGCACCCGGAACGACGAAGAACAAAAAGCTGCACTAGACAACATTGGTATCGTACCGAACCCATACAAAGGTGCTTCTTCATACGAAGTAACGGCGCTTGTTGATCAGGTTCGTTTCACAAACATGCCAAATCAGGCAACCATCCGCATCTTTACTCTTGCTGGTACGCTCATCCGTACGCTAGAGAAAAATAGTGCGGGTGCCATGTTCCCATGGGATCTCCAAACAGCTGACGGCCTTCCAATTGCGAGTGGTATGTATATCATTCACATTGATGTGCCTAATGTTGGCGAGAAAGTGCTGAAATTTGGTGTTATCAAGAAACGTGTACAGCTCAACGCTTTCTAGTTGAAATTTGGTGGACAAGGTCGGCCCCCAGGGGCCGACTAAAGCCCCAAATTCAGTAGACGCTTGATGACGAAACTGATTATCAAAAAGAGGACTTAAATATGAACAAGCTGTCCAGAAATTTTCTGAACGCACTTGTAGTGATTGCCTTGCTAGGCATGAGTGTGCTGGACGCGAATGCGGGAGATGACAAACGCCGTGGTACGGCAGGTGCATCTCAATTGCTAGTGCCGGTAACGGCTCGCAACGCTTCGCTAGGCGCTTCTACAACAGGTGGTATGGCCGGCATGAACGGTTTGGAAGCGATCTACGCTAACCCAGCCGGACTTGCAGTAAGCACCGGTACTTCGGCTATTTTTAGCCGTATGAACTACGTAGCCGACATCGGTGTCAGCTACTTTGGTGTTGGTCAGAACTTCGGTAGTAATAACTTGGCCTTTACAGTAACGACGTGGGACTTTGGAGATATTCCGGTACAAACGGAAACAGCTCCAGAAATGTCTTCTGTTACCTACACATCAACGTTTATGACCGTTGGTTTAACCTACGCCCGTGTTTTCACGGATCGTATCTCTGCCGGTGCTACACTGAAATTAGTCAGTGAGTCCATCGACGATGTTACTGCTTCTGCAGTGGCTATCGATGCTGGTATGACCTACGTAGTTGGTGAATCAGGTCTACGTTTAGGTGTAGCGCTTAAAAACATCGGTACCAAAATGCAGTATGGTGGTGTTGGTCTTACTCGCCGCGTGCAGTTAAGAGATCAAGCAACATCTGCTTCAGCTAACGCTTTGCAGTTGGAAAATGAAGGAGTTGAACTTCCTTCACTTCTAAACTTCGGTGTTTCCTACACCCGTGAAATGGGTGCTGGTGCTGTAGTTACAGTGCTTGGAAACTTCCGTTCGAATTCATTCGATCAGGATCAGTTTTCCGGTGGTGTTGAGCTAGGCCTGTTTGACGTTCTATACCTACGTGGTGGACTGGACGTCATTTCTAACAATGACCTATCGTTCTTCGACGGCACCAACTTCGGTGCGGGCCTTAACCTCGACCTTGGCGGAACCCGCCTTCAGGTCGACTATGCGCTTCGTTCGACGAACTACTTCGACAATGTTAACATGATTACAGCGGCTATTACTCTGTAATTCTGTACCATTCGATTGAAACGAAAGAGGGTCGAATCACGTTGTGATTCGACCCTCTTTTTTTATTGTATGAGATACCTACTACTCTACTTAAGTGTCTTTCTCTGCCTTATCGCCGTGTTTGGGGGCTGTGGCCGTTCTGCTTCGGACCAACCGGTAAATGAGGATATCGATCAGCCCATCTTCAGGAATGTCTTGGAGAAGGCCAGTTTTGTTGGAGACATTACGTGCTTTGACTGCCATGAAGACGAGTATCAAGGCTATCAAGAACACGGCATGGCGAATTCCATGTTCAGGCTGACATCGGAAAACGCGGAGGAAACATTTGGATCTGAGGTGGTCGTCGACTCTACCACTGGTCTTCGATATAAAACGGTAGCTGCCGATTCTGGGTTTTACTTAACCGAGTATCTAATTGACGCCAAGGGGCGGGAAACCCATAGGCTATCACGGAGAATGGACTGGGTGGTGGGTTCTGGGACGTCGGCTCGAACCTACCTATCGGAAAAGGATGGATGGTTTTATGAACTTCCAATAACGTGGTATACGCAAAAGGGACGGTGGGATTTTAGCCCAGGATATCGCGGCGCAAATAAGCGGTTTGATCGAAAAATTGTAGATCGTTGTGTTTCCTGTCATAACAGCTATCCAGAAAGCGTTGATCAGACTAACGGCAAATATGTGGATATGCCCGCAGGAATAGGCTGCGAGCGGTGCCATGGCCCGGGAAGTATTCACGTAGCGGAACGATTGGCGTCGCCGCTGAGTGCCGGTGAGATTGATCTTTCGATTGTTAACCCCGCTCATCTGCGTTTGGATGCGCGCCTAGACGTGTGTCAACAGTGCCATTTAAACACTTCGGTGTCACTCCTCAGAGAAGGGAGAACACCGTTTGATTTCCGGCCGTCACAAAAGCTGGACGATTATATAGCCCTCTACGCGGCGCATGAGTCTAACAATGACGGAATTGGGGTGATTTCCCACGCCGATCGGATGAAGCTTAGCGCTTGTTTCCTAGAGTCGCAGACATTTGACGAACCGTTGCAGTGTACGACGTGCCATGATCCACATCAGGGATTTCGTACCAAGGGTCCTGAGTATTTTAATACGACATGCACAACCTGCCACGCATCGGAAACACTTCTCGATAGGTTCAAAACCTCCGAGAACAAGAAAATACACGATCCGACGGCCAATTGTATTGCCTGTCATATGCCCAAAACAGATCTAATCGAAGCACCACATTCGGCGTTTACGGATCACTGGATTCGTGTAGTTAAGGATTCGAAGGATGCGCCACAGGCTGTGCATCAACAATCTATTCTGACAGCGGTATTCGAAAAGGATAAGGCCGGCAGTGCCACTTCCGATCTATTTATGGGAATGGCCTTGGTCACTGAAGGTCAGAGGACGGGGAAAAGGGAGGTATTAGAGGAAGCTATTGAGCTTCTTGGCACTGCGCTGCAGAAGAATCAGTCCGTTAGCGAGGCCTACTATTTACACGGCTTTGCTTACATATTGCTTGGACGCTTTGCCGACGCCATTCCATCGCTGGAGGTGGCCGCCCGAATGGACCCATCAAAGGCGGAGCGCTTAAACGCCTTGGCCCAAGCGTATGAAGGAATTCGTCAGAATCCGGACAAGGTCGAGCAATTGTACCGCGAGGCGTTGAGGATTCAGCCAGCGCTCACAGATATTCGAATTAATTTAGGTCGCTTTTTGGAAAGCAGGAATCGACTGGACGAGGCCATAGATGAGTACAAAAAGGCCGTTTCAATAGAAAAATGGAATGATATCGGCTTTTTCAATTTGGGTACGGCCTTCTTAAGAAAAGGGGAGTTTAAACTAGCCGAATCGAACCTAAAGAGGGCTATTGAACTCAATCCGTTCCATGGCAGCGCTCTGAGCAATCTGGGCCTCGTCTACATTCAGCAGAACGAAGTGGTCAAAGCGGAAGCGACTCTTTTGTTGGCCGTGTCTCGCATTCCGTTTCATACCGAGTCGTTGGACAATCTTGGAACACTATATCTGAGCAGAGACAATTATCCGGCGTCCGTTTCTATGTTTAAGCGCGCGGTAACGTCAAATCCAGAGAACG
>CALEEY010000180.1 GCA_937877085.1 uncultured Bacteroidota bacterium | reverse complement strand
GGCCAAAAGGCTAGCAAGGACGCGGTCATAGACCACTCAAAAATGGACATGCCTGGTGTGAAGACGGACCCGTCTGGTACGAAGGTGGGCCAAAAGCCGCTTCCAGACACCACCAAAGCACACAAGCACTAATCTCCCCACGATCGATTTCCGAGTAGTCCTATGTTAGAAAGAATCATCGATTTTTCGGTCAAAAACAGGATTATGGTCCTGGTTTTTGCGGTCATCATAGCTTTGGCGGGGTGGTATTCCATTCGTAATACCTCCATCGACGCTATTCCTGATCTGTCGGATGTACAGGTCATCATTTTTACAGAGTTCCCTGGGCAGGCGCCTCAGGTAGTGGAAGACCAAGTCACCTTTCCCCTGACCACGGCCATGCTCTCCGTTCCGTTTGCCAAAACGGTCCGAGGGTATTCTATGTTTGGCCTATCCTTTGTTTACATCATATTCGAAGAAGGAACGGATATGTACTGGGCACGAAGTCGCGTGTTGGAATACCTCAATTTTGCATCCGGAAGAATGCCAGCAGGCATTACCCCCGCATTGGGGCCGGACGCGACCGGCGTGGGATGGGTGTACGAGTACGTACTTGATGGAGGCGATACCTATGACCTTCAACAGCTTCGCTCCATTCAAGACTGGTTTTTGAGGTATGAATTAACCAGTGTCCCGGGGGTTGCCGAAGTGGCGTCCATTGGAGGTTACGTCAAGCAGTACCAGGTCGAGGTCGACCCCAACCGGCTATTGGCCTATGATATCCCGTTAAGTCGTGTCCGACAAGCACTTATGAGATCCAATGCCGATGTTGGCGGAAGGCTAGTGGAGATGGGCGAAACGGAGTTTATGGTCCGGGGATTAGGCTATATCAAGTCCATTGAGGATATCGAAAACACCTCCCTCGGCGTGGACAAAAACGGTACCCCCATTCTCGTAAGTAATGTGGCCAACGTACACCTTGGCCCAGAATTGAGGCGTGGGTTGGTGGAATGGAATGGCGAGGGCGAAGCGGTCGGGGGGATCGTGATTATGCGTTCGGGTGCCAACGCCTTGTCCACCATCGAAGGCGTAAAACAGAAATTAGAGCAATTGCAGGCCGGACTTCCGGAAGGGGTAACCATAAAGGCAGCCTACGATCGATCGACCTTGATTAATCGGGCCATAGACAATTTGAAGTCCAAATTACTCGAGGAAATCATTGTCGTTACGCTCATCGTCTTGCTGTTTTTGTTGCACTTCAGAAGCTCGTTTGTGGCCGTTTTTACACTCCCAATGGGGATTTTGATGGCCTTCATCGTGATGCATGCGCAAGGGCTCAGTGCCAACATCATGTCGTTGGCCGGGATCGCGATAGCCATCGGGGCTATGGTCGATGCCGCGATCGTCATGATCGAAAATATGCATAAGCACCTGGAGGCGGACGGCGGGAAAAAAGACCACTGGCAGATTGTTATTGACGCCTCGAAGGAAGTAGGACCTGCCTTGTTTTATTCTCTACTGATTGTCACACTATCGTTCTTGCCGGTTTTCACCCTCGAGGCACAAGAAGGAAGGCTATTCAAGCCGCTAGCCTTTACTAAATCCTATGCGATGGCGGCGGCTGCGATCTTGGCCATAACCGTGGTACCGGTACTCATGGGATACTTTATCCGGGGCACGATCATTCCCGAGAAGAAAAACCCCATCAATCTCTTTTTTCAGCGCATCTATCATCCGTGCATTCGGATAGCCCTACGATTCAAATGGTGGACGCTTGCCGCGGCAACGGTCGTTCTTTTGGTTACGTACGTGCCCTTATCAAAGCTCGGATCGGAGTTTATGCCTGCCCTTAATGAAGGCGACATACTTTACATGCCGACGACAGATCCAGGCATCAGCATTACAAAAGCGCGAGAATTGGTCCAGCAAACCGACAGAATTATCATGTCGTTTCCTGAAGTCCATCACGTTTTTGGAAAAGTGGGGAGAGCCGAAACGGCAACCGATCCCGCTCCACTATCCATGATGGAAACGACCATCATGCTTCGACCAGAAGAGGAATGGCGCCCTGGCATGACCGTCGATAAGTTAATCGACGAAATGGACGCTGCGGTTAATTTCCCAGGCCTTACTAATGCGTGGACCATGCCTATCAAAACAAGGATCGATATGCTTTCGACCGGAATAAAGACTCCGGTCGGGATCAAAGTGATGGGCCCAAATTTGGAAGAATTGTCGCGCATAGCGTCGAATGTGGCCGTTTTACTGGAAGATCTTCCCGGGACCCTGAGTGCGTTTCCCGATAAGCCGGTTAGCGGAAATTTTTTGGACTGGAAAATTGACCGCCTCGAAGCGGCCCGATACGGTCTCACGGTTGGAGACGTACAAGATGTGATTATGTCGGCTATTGGTGGCATGAATGTCACACAAACAATCGAAGGATTGGAACGCTACCCAGTCAATGTCCGGTATTCTAGGGAGACCAGAGACAACTTAGTGGATCTTGAAAGGGTTTTAATCTCAACCCCTCGAGGCAATCAAATTCCGCTGAGCTACGTCGCCAAAATGGAGTTTACCAAAGGCCCTCCCGTTATTAAGAGCGAGAACGCCCGTCGGACGGCGTGGGTTTATGTGGATATCAGGGATATCGATATCGGAACGTATGTCGCGCGAGCCAAAGAGGTTATCGAACAGAATTTGGAGCTACCCGCCGGCTATTCATTGGTTTGGAGTGGTCAATACGAATATATGGAGCGAGCTAAAGATCGACTCAAACTGGTCATTCCGTTCACCATCTTCCTGATATTCGCGTTGCTTTATTTGAATTTCAGAAATGTGCAAGAGAGCTTGATCGTTATGCTTTCCGTCCCCTTTGCTGCTGTTGGAGGCGTCTGGCTTATTTATTTGCTAGGGTACAATTTAAGCGTGGCGGTGGGCGTCGGATTTATTGCACTGGCCGGGGTGGCCGCAGAGACAGGGGTCATCATGTTGATTTATTTGGACCAGGCCTATAAAGCAGGGATAAAGCAGGGAAAAATGACTGAATTGGCCGATTTATACGCCGCCGTGATCCACGGAGCGGTCGAGAGAGTGCGCCCTAAAATGATGACGGTGGCCACGATTATGGCCGGTCTTCTCCCGATTATGTGGGGCCACGGGACGGGCTCAGAAGTCATGCGACGAATTGCCGCGCCCATGATAGGCGGTATGGTATCCTCGACGGCGCTCACGCTGATTGTCATTCCAGTTATTTATTACCTCTGGAGGGAGCGGCAAATGAAGCATGCCCAAATTTTGTGATGGGCCCAGCGCCTTCGGTGCCTCCGAGCTAATTGGGTATAATACCGACCATTCTCAGGGGCCCACCGCTGCCGCCTTCGATTTTCATCGGCAACGCAATTACAAGCGCGCCGGTGAGCGGAAGCTGGTCCAAGTTGGCTACGTTTTCAAAGGCAGGGATGTTAGCGCCAAACAGGGTCTGATGGGTTTCGAAAAGCGTGGACTGACCGTAATCGATGCTCGGAGTATCGATTCCTACGGCCCGTACCTCTCGTTCGGTAGCTAACAAAGCAGCGGCATTGGGGTCAATTCCAGGAAAATGAAGCTGAGCAACACCCTCGGTTCCAAGCAAAGCCGTGCCCATATAAGCCTCCCGATCCGGCCAAAATTTGCCAAAACCCGTACGAAATAGGACGATGGACCCGGCTGGGATAGCACCGTTTTGGGATTCCCAATGCAAAATATCTTCTGCTGTAATCAAATAGTCTCGATTTTCAGCGGCTTGAGACTCGACGTCAATGACTACCGCGGGTCCCATCAACCGATCCAATGGGATCTGATCGGCCGCATGTTTGCCTTCTGAAAAATGTATAGGAGCGTCTAGGTGGGTCCCCCCATGTTCAGCCGTGCTGAATGAATAGGCAGAATAATAATACCCACCCTCAGTCACCCCTTCGAAATCCGTTGATTTGACAAAACCAGGGGCTGTCGGCCAATAAATGGTGTTTTCATTGTATGCGTAGGACATATCCACCAACGTACCCGAAGGGAAGGCGAAAGGTGCTTCCGTTGCTCCTTGATTGCATCCTACCACGGCACAACCCAAGGAAAAGAGCAAAACGGCAGATGGACGGGACTTTTTACTATTGAAAAAACGTTTCATGTCGACCGGATATAAGGCATTGGTGAATTGTGGATTGAGAGTATAGAAGGTTCGCACAAAAAGAACCAGTATTCGTAGGTTGCGACCTGTTAATAAATATTTTGCTTCTCTAACGCTTTCGTCTGACCCCAACATGCGCATCGGATTGATATATGATCTGTTTGAAGACTACCCGTGGACCTCGGGAGAGCCTTTCGATGCGGATGTCGAGAATGAGCCGGAAGAGACCATTTTGGCCTTGGAATCGGCTATTCGGACGCTGAATCACGAACCGGTTCGCATAGGACCTGCCCGCAATCTGTTGTCCCGCATGGACCAACCGGGTTTTGATATAGCGGTAAACATTGCCGAAGGAGGGCGAGGACGAAATCGAGAAGGCGAAGCGCCAACCCTCCTAGAAATGATGGGAATCCCGTTTGTAGGGTCGGACGCGCTTACTCTATCGCTGAGTCTGGACAAAGCGTGGACCAAGGATTTAGCTGCAGCTGCAAAGGTTCGAACGCCCGACTATGCCGTGTTTACTCGTGAGGAAGACGTTGTTGATGGGAGCGTTCCGGGAAGCTTTCCGTTTTTTGTTAAACCCCGGTACGAAGGGTCTGCTAAAGGACTAACAGCAAACAGCAAGGTGCAGTCAATGGAAGCATTGCGCCGGCAGGTAGCTGAAATAACAAAATCCTACGGCCAAGATGCGTTGGTGGAAGCATTCGTCGAGGGCAGCGAGTATACCGTAGCGGTTGTTGGCCATAATCCGGCGAAAACGTTACCTGTTATTCAGCGGGCCGTCGAAAGGGAGTCTGGAATAGGTTTACACGTCCTGGATCGGAAGGGTCTACCGCAAATGGATCATACGTATGACCTTCCAGGCACCTTAACTTCCGAACTTGAATCTCGCCTTCAGGCGGCTGCGTTGGCTATTTTTCATAAACTTGAATGCCGAGATTTCGCCCGAATTGATTTTCGGGTGGATGCCGTAGGCCAGGAGTGGTTTTTAGAGATCAACCCCCTTCCCACATTTGCTCCAGATGGTACGTTTGCCATCATGGCGGAGCTCATGGGCCTGACGTACTCAGAATTTTTAGCCAGCGTATTGAAAGAAGCATTTGAGAGGGTGAAAGCATGAAATACACCCCAGAACAATGGAATGATTGGCGGTGGCATATGCGGCACCGAATTGAGTCCGAGGAAGCTCTCCGCGCCTATTTTGAACCCACTTCGGAGGAATCTGAAGCCATTGAGGCGACCAAAGACGTTTTTCAATGGTCCATCACCCCATATTATGCATCGTTGATGGATCCCCAGGATCCGACCTGTCCCATTCGTCGACAAGTGGTGCCGCTCATGGACGAACTGGCGCCCGATGTTGTTGGCTCAGAAGATCCCCTAGAAGAAGTGGCCCACTCGCCCGTTAAAAACCTGATCCACAATTACCCGGATCGGGTAGCCTTTTGCGTAACCAGCCAATGCGCCATCTACTGCCGGTATTGTTTGCGCAAGCGGATGGTGGGCGAGGCCGAATTCATGATGCGAAAAGGGGAGTTGCGCGAGGCCATAGCCTACATCGCGTCCCATCCTGAGATTCGAGATGTGCTTCTGACGGGCGGCGATCCGTTGACGCTTGGAGATGCCAACATCGATTGGTTGTTGACCGAACTCCGGGCCATCCCGCACGTCGATATCATCCGAATTGGGTCCCGAATGCCCGTTAAACTGCCGCAACGCATCACTCCCGAGCTGTGCGAAGTGCTTTCGCGGCACCATCCGATCTGGTTCAACACGCATTTTAATCATCCGAAAGAATTAACCACGGAAGCGGGCGCGGCCATCGATCGATTGCTGCGAGCCGGCGTCCCGGTGGGCAATCAGACGGTTTTGCTCAAAGGGATCAATGATTCGGTTGAAACCATGCGCGCGCTCTGCCAAGGCCTCGTTCGCATGCGCATCCGGCCATATTACCTCTACCAAGCCCAACTTATTGAGGGAACGGCGCATCTGCGGACGCCAATCGAGGTCGGAATGCACATTATGCACGAGCTTCAAGGGCACTTAACGGGATTTGCGATCCCCAAATATGTTCTGGATACCCCTTTTGGTAAAGTACCCCTGACTCGGGATTATGTACTGGGCCGGAACGC
>CALEEY010000179.1 GCA_937877085.1 uncultured Bacteroidota bacterium | reverse complement strand
GTACCAAAACCGCCGGGTAAAACGACAACTCCCTGAGCGTATTTGACAAACATGACCTTTCTTACAAAAAAGAAGTCAAAGTTCAGCAACAGGTCGGGATCTATGTAAGGATTGGCTGCCTGTTCGTGTGGAATATTGATGTTGAGACCAACGGAACTGCCTTTCGCCTCGCGAGCACCTTTGTTAGCGGCTTCCATGATCCCCGGACCGCCTCCCGTAATTACCCCGAATCCTCTCACCACAAGTTCCTTAGCAACCTGAACACCCAAAACATAATCGGGATGACCGGGCGGCGTTCTGGCCGAGCCAAATATGGAAACGGCTGGCCCGACCTCCGAAAGTGTTTCAAATCCCTCAACAAACTCGCCCATGATTCGAAATACTCTCCACAGGTCTTTTATTCTGGCATTTTGCCAAGCCTCATAATCCCTATCTGAAACGGGATTATCTCGATCTGATAGCGGCGAAGTCTGGTCTGGGCGTTCATTCATGATCTTTTCCTTCGAGAAATTCTTCGATAATGAAAGATACTCGATGACCAACATGCGAACCAAAGAATCAAGACACGCGTTAGGCACCCGACTCACTGCACACCCATGTCGGGACATCGATCACGACCCGCAACATATCCTCTCCTAATGAAGAGTAGATTACTGAACTGGTACGCTTGTCTTACGGAGCGCATTTCGATGGATGCGATGGTTACGGCCTTGGCCGTGAGCGCAATCAGCTACTTTTTCGTTAACCAAATAGAATGGGATCTGGGGGAATGGGTTAACATCATCTTTCGAGTGCTATTTGGGGCGGCAAGCGTTCTTTTAGTTCTATCCTTTTCCGGAAAGATCACCAAGTTTGTTCTGGTTCTGATTTACACCGCCACTTTCTTGATAAATCGGACGCATTACGACCTATTTGGCACGCGCATTTCAATGGGCGGATTTTACTCCTTGTTCGAAACGGATCAGCGGGAGGCCTCCGAATTTTTCCATCTGATCCCTACCGCTTCACTTATCGCGGTTCCTCTTTTTGCCATCGCCATCGCGATTCTTTTTTACCGCACCAACAAGGAGGAAATATCTTCGAAATGGGCATTCGTCGTGTGGATGATATTAATGATCATTCCTTTGGGAATTGCCCTGAGCAGTAAAGGTGTGCGATTTGATATGGTACATAACCCGCTTACCACCTTTTCCAGGGTGTATAAAGGGGTTCCTGTCATTGGCGAAGGGCTGTTGACCGCTTCTTACTATCATGAAAAATTGGAATTTGCAGAACTCAATTCCACCAAACAACCCGAGTTTTTAAGGCCAGATTCAACGATTATGGCTACAGACTTGGTCGTTTTGGTGATCGGAGAAAGTTCGACCAGACACCATTATTCCCTGTATGGTTACGGCACTAAAACGACTCCGTTTTTGGATAAAATGCAGGCAGAGAATGCAAATTTTATCGCTCTTACCAATGCGGTTGCGCCTTCTCCCTTGACGCGAGAATCTCTTAAAAGAGCTCTCACGTTTGCTACTGCTGAAGATGTAGCGCCATATAAGGATCTTTGGAATGTTATTGATATGGCCAATCAAGCCGGCTACTACACCGCTTGGTTGTCCAACCAAGCCCCCGTGGGTGCTTTTGATACGGTGGTTGGCGCCATTGCCCATTTGTCTGATGAACATGCGTTTATTTCCCACGAAGTAGGCGGCGACAAAATGGACGTTGAACTCGGTCGACGGTTCGCCGAATTGATAAAAAGACATCCAACGGGTAAGCTGTTCGTGGTTTTACATATGATTGGAAGTCATTATAAATACACGGCGAGATCTGAAGAAAGCGACAAAGAGGCTATGATGGCACTGAATTCAGCTACAGTAGACTATGACGCGACCATCTACCATTCCGATCGGATGCTTCGAAGTGTATTTGAAACAGCAGAAGCTGATTCCAGGCCTGCAGCGCTCATTTATTTTTCTGATCATGGAGAGGAAGTATCGGGAGGCGCACATGGTTTTCCGCAGTTGTCTAAAGTACAAGTAGACGTTCCGTTTATTGTATGGTACGATACCACCTATGCCGATTCTTCCCGAGTTCGCCGAATCAAAGCCCACAAAGACGATCTGTACCCCATCGAAGACGCCTCCTATTTAATCGCCGATATGCTTGGTTGGTCGGTGACGGACCGATCGAGTCATTTGGTTTCGTCCGATTCTTATGTCCCAAGGGTTCCTCACATATACAACGTAGACGGGGAAATTACTGAGTATCAAATCGCTTTACCGCACTCCGTGGCCGGCGATTACGCTAAAAAAAATCAGCCAAAATAGTCCAATTCTGCTAAAAGGAGCCTATTACATATGAAATTGATCATTCCGATGGCTGGACGCGGAACGCGTGTTCGTCCTCATTCTCACGTAACTCCGAAGCCGTTACTCCCCGTGTGTGGAAAGAGTATGGTAGAGCGTATCGTAGACATGTTTTCTTCCGTGCTTCCACGCCCCATAACCGATGGCGTATTTGTTTTGGGACCGGATTTCGGACCCGATGTTAGAAAGTCCTTGACGAGTATTTGCACCAAACACGGCGCAAAGGCCCATTTCGCTGTTCAAGATATGGCGCTTGGCACCGCTCACGCCGTGGCATGTGCGGGCGACCAGTTAGAAGGAGAGGGAATCGTCGTTTTTGCCGACACCCTGTTTTATATGAATCCAGGAGTGGACCTAACGGAAGCCGACGTGGTGGCCTGGGTTAAGCACGTGGATGATCCTAGTGCTTACGGTGTAGCCGTGCGAGAAGGCGACCGTATTGTTCGATTGGTTGAGAAGCCACAGGTTTTGATATCAACCGAAGCTTTGATCGGCATTTATTACGTCAAAGACCTGAAAGTATTGAAAAAAGCCATTCAGCACCTTTTCGACAACAAAATTACAGGTGTTGGCAATGAATATCAGCTGACGGACGCGTTCGATCTGCTGCTCAAGGAAGGCAAGGTATTCAAAACGGCTTCCGTTACCGAATGGCTAGATTGCGGCAACATTCCGGCTTTGTCGGATACAACGAGCTTCATTCTGAAACATGAAGGCCATACAGCAACGGGAGTTGGAACGGTGGTGCACCCACCGGTTTATCTGGGGCCGGGCGCTACCTTGGAAGGAGGGGAAGTGGGCCCCAATGTTTCCATCGAAGCCGGCGCTTCGATTAAAAACTCAATTATTTCAAACACGATCGTTTTTGATAACGCTCGGATCTCGGATTCGACTCTTTCGAGTTCCCTGGTGGGCAAAAATGCCACCGTCCGGTCATTTTCAGGGAAAGTGAACATCGGCGATCATAGCGAAGTGTCCGGGTAACGTAAAGGATGAATCTGTATCCTGTTGAAAGTGCATCGAAATTAGGTTTTGATTTGGTAGTCGCGTGGCTCGTCCAGCACGTTGCTGGCGAATCAACCCTCCGCTCAGCGGCCAATATTCGATCCTTTTCTTCAGTTGAAGCAGTTCTTCGCGAATTGAACCTGGTCGATGAACTGCAACAGTGTTTGAAGTTTGATGACGCCATTGGATTTAGGGAGTTTGACGACATCCAAATTCCGTTGACCAGGGCATCCATTCAAGGAGTCGCGCTTGAAACCCTCGACTTGTTCGCGATTGCAAAAGTGATCGAGTTGGTCGATTCGGTCAGGAGGTATTTTTCGTCTCGCCAGTTGAAGTATCCGCTCATCCACGGTTCGTTTTCAAGCGTGAATCTGAACCTTACGGCTAAAAACCTGATCCTGGCCTCAATCGACGACAGCGGAGATCTGCTAGATTCCGCTTCGACCGAATTAAAGAGGATTCGAAGGGAGTTAGTTCAAACCCGTAACCGGGTAAGGGAAGCCGCGATGAAGGCGCTTTCCTATGCATCGTCTCAAGGTTTTGCTGCTGACGATCAGCCAACTATTCGTGGCGGTCGATTAGTGATACCCATTCGGGCAGAGGCCAAAAGGAAGATTAGCGGTTTCGTCCATGATGTTTCCGCGTCGGGGCAAACCGTCTATATCGAACCAGAATCGGCTTTGCTTGGCAATAACGAAGTCAGAGAGCTCGAAGCCGAAGAGATGCGGGAAATTATGGCCATTCGTATCCGACTTACGGATGCGATTAGAGAAACGCTACCAGAAATCAGAGGCGCCTTCGCTCAAATAACCACGTTTGACTTGCAATGGGCCAAAGCGAAATTGGGGAACGCCATATCAGGAAGCGTGCCTAGTGTGGGTAATGAAGGTGTGATTCGCATTACTGAGGGAAGAAATCCGGCGTTAGTACTTCATTTTATGGGTGAAGGAAGCAGCAGATCTGTCGTACCGTTTTCGCTTGAGCTCGGATTAGAAAATACCATCTTAATCATTTC
The DNA here is from genome assembly GCA_937877085.1 of uncultured Bacteroidota bacterium. Classification (GTDB taxonomy): domain Bacteria; phylum Bacteroidota; class Rhodothermia; order Rhodothermales; family UBA10348; genus UBA10348. Next base: position 1,897 of record CALEEY010000179.1, on the reverse strand, counting down.
GGGCCCCAACGCAGGTGGAAAGTCAGTCACCATGAAATCGGTCGGTCTACTGGCCGTCATGTTGGCTCACGGAATTCCCATCCCCGTTGGCGAGAATGCCCGGTTTGACCTTTTCGAGGATGTTTACGTGGATATTGGCGACGAACAGTCGTTGGCTGATGACCTGTCTACGTTTACCTCCCATTTGAAAACGCTGGGTCATATCCTTTCAAAAGCCACTGAGCGTTCGCTTGTGTTAATAGACGAAGCAGGCACTGGTACGGACCCGGAGGCCGGTGGAGCGCTGGCCAGAGCGACCCTAGAGCAGCTATTAGCTAATGGCGTTCGGACCATCGCCACGACGCACTATGGCCCGCTTAAAATATTTGCCCACGAAACGGCCGGCGTGATGAACGGCTCGATGATATTTGATCAGGAGGAGTTGAGACCCACCTACCAGTTTGTTGCTGGCGTTCCAGGATCGTCGTACGCGGCTGAAATTGCCGGTCGGGTGGGCCTGCCTGCATCCATCATATCGCGCGCAAAGGAATTGACTGGTTCGGGGCACGCGAAGGCTGAAAATTTGATTGCCGATCTCATGGCTAGAAATGCACGGTTGACGGACACCCTTGTCCGTACGGAGGCGATTCAAGCCGAAGTAGAATCTCAGCGAGATTCGTTGGCCAGTAGACTAACGCTTCTTCAAGAAGAGCGCGGAAGTATCAAAGCTGAAGCCTTGCGAAAAGCTGAAGTCGTATTTGAAAGTGCCAACCGAACGATTGAACAAGCAATTCGGGAAATAAAAGAGGCGGGAGCGTCCAAAACGGCCACGATTTCTGCCAGAAAAGGAATCGAAGACGCCAAGACGCTGCTTCAAAAGGAAATAGAGCGGTCAACCAAGAAAAAACGGGCCAGAGGTAGGTCAAATAGTCCGAATCCTCAGGAGCACGTGCCGATCAAAATGGGTGATCGGGTTCGGATGGAAGACGCTCAAACCATCGGTGAAATTGTCGAGATAGAGGGAAAAACAGCGGTGGTGGCATTCGGAAGTATGCAAATGCGGATTGACCTCAACCGACTGATACGGGTTGGTGGGAAAGCGAAGCAGGAAGTCCGTGTCCGACAAAGCTTAGCAGGGGATGGAAAGCTGTCCATTCATTCGGTCAAAACTCGCCTGGATATCCGGGGTAAACGAGTAGACGAAGCCTTTTCAGAAATCATTCGATTCCTTGATCAAGGACTGGGGGCGGGTGTGCAACGGCTGGAGGTATTACACGGAAAAGGGAGTGGAGCGCTGCGATTGGCTCTACACGAGTATTTAGAGACAGCCCCCGGAATTTCACGATTTGAGGAAGCTCCTTTGGCTGAGGGTGGAGCGGGAGTTACTCATATTTATTTTTGATCTTGGTCAGATATTCCTTTTCGAGAGGGGGGAAGGCCGTTTGACATGATTGTTTATGGCCACGGAGATGGTCAACGCTGTCATCCATTTCAGACATCAAGTGGCCCAAGAAACCCCCAAAGTCTTCGCATTGGTCGAATTTTGAGGTTTATGGATTAGGGCTCGTTTATTGCTTCATAAACGCTACACGGGTTTCCATCAATTTAGAATTCCCACCGCTTTTCAGAGACCACATTTTGTAAAAGTGTCGGAGCAATCCGGATCAATTGCTACCTTAACTACTCGATCTCCCAGACTCAGTCATAATGAAACGCATTTTTCTTTTCATCCTAGCGGTCCTCATGTGGGCTACTGCAACCGTATCGGCTCAGTCGACAGATCAATATTTGAGTCAGCTCAAGGCATCCATCATGTCGGCCGATGCCGTAGGAATCGCTGGTCAGACCATGAATTCAGTCGAAATTGTTCAGTTCGGCGAAGGAAGATTTTATTCGAGGGGACAGGCAACCCTCTTAC
>CALEEY010000178.1 GCA_937877085.1 uncultured Bacteroidota bacterium | reverse complement strand
CGTTTCGATGACCGAAGCCGAATTTCAGCAAATGGCGAAGGAAATGAAGCAAATTCTTGACCCCCGTCTGGCTGTAATAGTTGAGGATCATGGAAAGGCTGTGGCATTTGCGGTTTCGCTTCCAGACTTGAATTATGCCTTTAAGACATTGAAGTCTGGCCGATTGCTTCCATTTGGGATTCTGAAGCTGTTGTTCTTGGCTACTTCCGGCGTAATCAGAGAAATTCGGATGCCGCTAATGGGCGTTCGTAAATCGCATCACGGCAAAGGACTAGATGCCCTATTGGTTTGGGAAACTCAAAAAAACGCCGTTAAAATGGGTGTTTTGGGTTGCGAAATGAGCTGGGTATTGGATACAAATCTTAGACTAATCCACTCCCTGGACACCATGGGAGGCGTGAAGGATAAAGAATACGCTTTGCTAGAGTGCGCCATATGACGAATATTGAATTCGTCTACTTTGACCTGGATGACACACTTCTGGATCACAAATACGCCGAGAAACAGGCCTTGCAGGAAATGGTAGTCGCGCATTCTGCGCTATTTAACCATGCTGCTTTCGAAGTCGTTCTGAAGCGGTATTCCGGCATCAATCATGAAATATGGCACCAGTATTCCCTAGGGAAGCTCTCCAAAGATGGCGCTAAAGTAGGCCGATTTACCCAATTACTCGAGGCTTGCCAATCGCCAGGAATTGATCAAGCAGCTGTTTTAGCCCAGGAGTATTTGGATCGGTATGCCTCTCATTGGGTAGCCATCGAAGGAGCCATCGAAGCGTTTGTGAGGACAGCGTATCAACTTCCGGTAGGAATTTTAACGAATGGTTTTTCCGAAGTACAGCGCTCCAAGCTCCTACAGTTTCCGGAGTTAGGCAAGCACTCCAAAACCATTATTATTAGCGAAGATATAGGCCACTTAAAACCGAGCCCCATATTGTTCGAACATGCCAGAGCACAGGCCGGATTAGAGCCTGATCGCATTTTATACGTGGGGGACTCTCTGAGTTCGGATGTAGAAGGCGGAACGGCGGCTGGCTGGAAAGTAGCTTGGTATTCGGATCAGGATTCAGATCATCCGGATGTGTGGAGCTTTACAGACTGGAACGATTTCAGCCAACGAATCTTCCCCGGACGTTAGAAGAGGATTGCGGTAATGGTTGGGAGAGAACGGCGGCTATAGTCAGGACGGAATTCCCGCGTTCGTTTGGATGGAAAGGCGGCGTTTTCATTAAGCCAACTTTACCGATTGGGCATAAAAAAAGCCATCCCAAAAGGATAGCTTTTTTTAACGCTCCCAGACACGTGAACCTCCCCTGATTCGCTTCATTTGCCGAAGCAGATGCTTCGAACCAGTTAGCGGGAGGTTCGAATCTTAGTGTACTCTTTATCTTCCGGCGAACCGTTGGATTAATCGCACACAAGTCGTTTCCAACTTGTCTAATGCCTCTATCGTATGGGCACACGATAAAGACGGTATCTCCGCAGGATTTAGTGTTTCTAGCTTTCTGCGCTCTTGCGAACGCTTCTGCTCGTCCCACCTACCATCTTGAATGCTGACGTCCTTTCCGAAGATCGGACACCCATCATCGTGTGGCGTATGCTTGCCCTTCAGTTGTCTCACATCCTTAGCCGAAGCCAATTCCGTCAAACGTTGTCTCACTTCCTCAGCCGAAGCCAATTCCGTCAAACCTTCCGCACAAACACAACGAAAGTTTCCAAAGCACAACGCCGGGACGTGTTTGCTTTTTCTTCTTCCGCCTTCCTAACCATTCCGTTTTTTCCAAAGCCGAAGCTTCTTCTTGCCTGGTCTAGCGGCTTTCTTCAAATCCGGGATCACTTGCTGTCCGGCGCCGCTCTTTCGAGCCTTGCCTTTGAACATCCCCCCGATTCTCCGTTCGCCCGGTATCTACTCCAGCAACACACTCTCGAGAAGTGTACAGCCTTCATCATAGCACCGAAGGAAACCTGTTTCATCCCTTTCGGGATTGTTGAGTCTACCTCATGCAGCCTAGAGATTCAGTCGCGTCAAAGAACTGTGCCGTGAAGCACTGATCCCATTATATCGCGAACTAGAAGGTGAATCAACAACAGGCTAGGCCTATCCTTCAACAAGAAGTGCACAGGGAATTATGAACGTTTGTGCATATCTCGATAACTCGTTAAGCCCGAATGCATTACACATTTCGAGGGGCTTTCGGTAGACGTAAAAAGGGAGTTGAACTGGAAATGAAGTAACAAAAAATACTGATTCCGAAAGGCCTAAACGGACAAGAGGCCCGGTCCGAAGGACCGGGCCTCTTGTTGCCCAAATTCACTGCACGACTGATCGCTTTCTGGAGAAAGCGTAGTTCCAAGCGGCATGATGTTTGCAAAATACAACATCTATCAGCAGGTTGCAACTGGGCAATAACGGACTCAAATAGCATAGCGTCACAAAATGCTCTTTTTTATCGCTTTTTAGTTGTTCACATTTTGTTGCAATAACGGTCTTAGTAATTACCGAAGGATCTGTGCTATGAAAACAGATAGCGCATCCCAGTCCAGCAACAAGGTCAGTATTATTCCGCCGATCGCACCTCCAAGATGTGCTTCATGCGCTATACCGCCCATTCTGTGGTCCGATTTCCGAGTCATTGCAAAAGCTGAAAACGCCATAAAGCCCAACGCAAAAATCCAAGCAGGAATTCCGACTGGAATCAAAAACAAATAGATCAGCTTGAATGGATAGAAAATGCTGAACGAAACCACGATACCAGAAATGGCGCCTGAAGCACCTACGGCGGCGTAATTTGGCGTATTACGATGCAGCCACAGAGTAAAACCGTGAGCCGCCAATTCAGCCCCAAAGAAGACGACTAGAAACCCAACGGATCCCATTCGAGCCTCGAGCGCGGGACCGAAATAGAACAGCGTAATCATATTGAACAGCAAATGCCCGATACCCCCGTGGACAAAGCCAGCTGTTATCATCCGATAGTATTCTTTGTGTGCTAAAACTCTGCTTGGTCGAAAGGAAAGATGATCGATCAGCGATTTGTCAAAAAAGAGCGCATACCCGCTAACCATCACATTAATGAGAAGCAGGAATAAGGAAAAAGGTGAATCGTAAAACAAGGTTGAAGTCCAGTGAGATGAAAGTGAGTGGCGAGGTGTACGAATCATTCCAACGACGGATTCCATTCGTTCATAACCTGTTCCGCAACGGCTTGGTTGCGAGGAACAGCTCTCCCTTCGATGAGTTTGGGGCCTTCATCACTTATATGGTTCACCAACGAGGATGACCAGCCTACATCACTAACTTGGCTCGCCTTTCTTTTCGCTGGCATTCATCCCTGACAGATTTGCAAAACCGAGCAACTCTCATGCGCAAAGCAGCGTCCTCCATGCCTAAAATGGCTCCAATTTCCCGATACGGAAGCGGCTCGTCAGCTAAACGATAGGACCATATTTTTCGCAAGAGGTCATCTGCAGCGTTTAATTTTTGCAGACACGTGGACAGCCTCATCCGCTCAATGTCACTTAGTCCAGAAATCTCCTCTGGTTGCACATTGAGAAAATCCGAAAACTTCGTCTCCATCAAAAGGTCCTCCCCTAAACACTCCCTGGAACGCCTGGCACGTTTCCTGGAAAGGTGCCGAATGAGATTATTTCGAAACATGCGACGTACATAACGAGGTAGCGCTTGAATGCGGGGCAGGGCACGCTGAAATTCAAATAGGCTTTCGCCGGCCAAATCTTGTGCATCAGATAGACTAAAAAGTGGCTCTTTCTTCACCCGAGAAACGAAATATCGCAGGCCTTCGTTGTAAACCCATTCCGATAGTTCGGAACGCGCGTTTTCACATCCGTTTTTCGCTTCCAACAACCGGTCGGCGTAAGGAAAGTTAGCAGCGTCTGAATGGAAAGGCTTTGACGGTGCCGCCGTAATGGTCAGGAGTTGCATACTAGGGACGAGTTGTTTTAACTCAATGACCCCGCAGCGCTCTAAACGTAACGAATGCACACAACAATTCTTTCAGGAGTAGGGTTTTCCCGATTGTAAGGGCCCTTTTCTTCTATTATGTTTCTTTCAAACGACCTACCAAGGTGAATTATGAAACTCCTCTTTGCATCCGATTTAACAGAACCCAAAAGCGTGACTGATCAAATTCAGTCGCTATCTGTCGCACTCAATGCAGACTTGTACGTAGTCCACGTTCACGTGCCCACTTCAACCACTCCTTTGGGTGTGGACCCTCTGAGTGGCTTCGGGGAGATCGCTTATGCCCTGTATGATCCCTCGATTGAAAACGCAGTTGTGGAAGCGGAACGTCACGACTTCGATCGGTTCATTCGAGAACGATTTACCATGAAAGTTCGACCCGCGTTGCACCAAGGAGACCCTGCTCGAGTCATATTGGATGATGCCGAAAGCATGAAAGTGGACATGATTATTCTGGCCAAACGGCGCCACTCAGCTATAGAAAGAATGCTTTTGGGAAGCGTTTCAGATACCGTCGCGCGGGAAGCTTTGCATCCAGTCATTTTGATGCCGATAATCAAGTAGCGCGAACCCACCTTCTTGACAAGCAGAGCGCTATAGCGCTAACGCCCGAAATGAAGCCACGCCTGCGTCCAGAAACGCAGCGAATTCGTCTTCGGTCATCATGGCACTTCGTCTGGAAATTAATTGCCGATCCGTCGGCGATACAATGGCAAAGGTAGGCAGGGCGGGTGTACCTGTGAGGTCCATTTGAAACTGATTAAAGGTATCGCCCTGTGCTAAATCGTCGGTGTAGAGCCGGAGAAGCACAAAATCAGAAGTAAAACGGGAGGCAATCTCCGGCCGGGGAAACACGTTGGCTTCCATTTGCCGGCAATTGGTACACGTCCAGCCAGAAAAATCGACGAAAAGAGGTCGCTGTTGAGCTTCCGCCTCGGCAAAGGCTCCTTCGATATCATCAATAAACCAATTGTCTTCGTTGCCAACACCTGATTGATTAGATGCGCCTATCAGCGAATAGATGGATACGTCCGTTTCCATCTTCGGTGGTAAGTACGCGTCCAGGCCCCTGAGCGGAGCTCCCAACAGTCCCGGTAGCATGTACAGCGATAGGACAAAAAAGAAAATGGCCGAAAACAGGCGGCCCACGCCAACCGCTTCAACCGGGGCGTCATGTGGAAAGCGGAGCTTGCCCAGCAAATAGAGCCCAGCCAGAAAGAATACCACAAGGACGAAAGCAATCCCCAACGTCCTTGATATCAGTCCAAAACCCCAAACCAGGTCGGCGTTCGATAAGAATTTGACGGCTGCAGCAATCTCAATAAATCCCAATATTACCTTCACCGAGTTCATCCAAGAACCCGAAGATGGAAGCCGTTGAAGCGCTCGCGGAAAGAGCGATAAGAGAACAAATGGAAGCGCAAAAGTGGCACTATATGCCATCATACCAAACAGCGGAAATGCCCAGGTGCCTCCGGAAGCGGCGGCCAAAAGCCCTCCCACAAAAGGTGCAGTGCAGGAAAACGAGACCAGAGTGAGCGTTAAGCCCATAAAAATGACGCCTGTCCAACTAGTGTCCGCCTGTCCATTGCCCCCAATCCCAGGTTGTCCTTTCGATCCAACCCAGTTGAGCAAAGACGAAGGCAACCGTAGTTCAAAAACACCTAATAGAGAAAGGGCGAAGCCTATAAGTACCGTCGCTATCAATAAATTTACCCACGGGTTGGAGGCAATGGACTGGGCCCCAGCGGCTCCCACAACCAGAGCCATGATTACCCCAATCCCTGTAAACGTTACAATAATGGATGCTCCGTAGACCAGCGACATCCTAACAGCTTTGCCTCTATCCTTTCCCTGTCTGGTGAAATACGATACCGTCAAAGGAATCATTGGAAAAACGCAGGGTGTGAGGAGCGACGCCAAACCAGCCCCGATCGCCAGAAAAATAAACGGCCAAAAACCATTACTACGAAAGGTGTCGAAGTCGGTGGAGGCCGAAGTCAGCCCGGCGCCTCCAGAGCTCCCGCCCGATGCGAGTAGCGACAGCCCCTCGGATGTGGCACTACAACCGATACACGATTCATCGACGGCCATGGTCACTTGGACAGGAACAGTGGTCGGTCGCAAACAAAGACCTAGGGAATCGGAGCAAATCTGAAAGCGCACATTCGCTTTTAGCGTATAGGTGCCAGATTTAACCGAATCGGAAACGGCAACCCCCATGAAAAAGGTGGCCTCCGAATGAAAATATTTTAAGTCGAGGTTAAAATTGGTATCAAAACCGGACTCGGGTTCGCTTTGGCCAATGTCTACAAGCGGTGTAAACCCTTCTGGAAGCTCGTTCCACTCAAGCGTAACGCCGTACGGCCTGCTCAAAACTTCTTTAACCACCGGCAAGGACGAGTCAAGCGCATACATCTTCCAATCCCCTTCAATGGTCGCATGAAACCGAGCGACCAATTTCCCATCGGGGCCGATGGAAGAAGGAACTGGAGTGGTCCGCCAAATCACATACTCTTCCGGAAGTTTGATGTCGGGTGCACCAAACTGAGCACTCGCTTGACGCGTGATCCCGAGAATCATTACGAGACTAAAAAAACAATAAACTAAATGTCGCATCAGCTACTATAAATGAAAAAGGGTATCCGTTGGCGTTTTGCAAACGAATACCCTTCTTCAATGTTGCCGATCTCGTAGAGTGTGGACTCGGGATATATCAATTGGTTAAATCAACCAACGTCGCTTGGATTTAACAGGCCCATGAAGGACCCAAACACCCAAACCGATACCCAAGGCCCAAACCACACGCGATCTATACTTACTCAGCAGCTACTTCTTCAGGCTCTACACGAACCTTGACGTCAGCCGTGACTTCAGTATGGATTTTCACCTTCGCTGTGTAAACGCCGAGCATGCGGATATCTTCTTCAAGCTCCACTTTTCGGCGATCTACTGAGAATCCTAATGCAGCCAGTCCGTCGGCCACATGTTGAGCGGTTACAGAACCAAAGATGCGATTTTCTTCGCCGACTTTGGCATGAACCACAACCTCGAGACTGGACATCTGCTTAGCCATAGCTAGAGCATCATCCTTTTTCTTGTTCAGCTTACGAGAAGCCTGGCGGCGATCTTCCAACTGTGCTTTGATGGCATTTTTTGTAGCCAAACGCGCAGCACCGTTAGGAATAAGGAAGTTTTGACCGTAACCGTCTTTTACGTTTACGACCGCACCTTCTTCGCCTAATTTATCGACATTTTTAAGGAGAATGACTTTCATAATAGGGTCATTTTAAGCGCCGGCAGGCTAACCTCCCGGCACCGGATTCGAAATTACTTAAGCGAGTCTGATACAAACGGAATCAACGCCAAATGACGTGCCCGTTTAACTGCAGTCGTCAACTGACGCTGAAATTTTGCAGATACGTTTGTGATTCGGCGGGGAAGGATTTTCCCTTGCTCGTTCAATGAACGCTTGATTAGCTCAACGTCTTTGTAATCAACGTAAGCTGGCTCTCTAAAAGTGGTATTAGTAGACATACTAGTCGTCGTCCTCGTCGTCGTTTTCTGTTCGAGCAGGTAATGCTGCGTATGAAATCGCTTGTCTTGTTTTTGACTCTTCGTAATGACGGATCATTTTCGAATCCATGCGAAGTGTCAAGTATCGTAGTACGTTGTCATCGATTTCCAGCGAGCGCTCTAGACGTGGAATCATGACTCCCGAAGAACGGAAATACATGTTCACATAGTAGCCATTGCGTTTTTTCTGGATTGGGAAAGCCAGACGACGCTGGCCCCATTCGGCAACTTCGATAATGTCGCCACCGGCTTCTGCAACGTAGGCAGTAACTCGTGCTACGAGATCCTTTACCTGTTCGTCAGAAATAACCGAATTGACGATGTACGTTAATTCGTACGTGTTTTGTAGTGTAGCCATTGATCCCCTTGGAAAATTGATGGGCTATGCCCCGCGCTAATCGTTCTATTTGAATGAATCCGCGGAGCAGGGATTATACAGAACAGCAAAATACGCAATTGGAGAACTAAAACCACTCTCCTTTACGACATTCGCCGAATCTGCATAGGAGGTGCGCTTAGATATTAGCGAGCCGGTCGGCATTATCCGCCGTGCGCAGGGCATTCAATATTTCGTCCAAATCGCCATTCATCACTTTTTCTAGTGCGTGGTTTTTCTCGTCACCTTCTAGGCGATGGTCCGTGACCCTGCCTTGGGGCCAATTGTACGTTCGGATTTTGGCGCTTCTATCGCCTGTAGAAACTTGTGACTTCCTAGCCTCACTGCGCTCGGATTCAATTTTTGCCAATTCTAGATCATACAACCGCGAGCGCAAGACCCGCATGGCCTTGTCTTTATTCTTCAACTGGCTTTTTTCATCCTGGCAGGTAACTACCAAACCACTGGGAAGATGGGTTATGCGAACCGCCGAATCGGTAGTGTTAACGCTCTGCCCACCGGGGCCACTGCTACGATAAACGTCAATCTTGAGATCATTTGCCTGAATGCTGACATCGACATCTTCTGCTTCAGGAAGAACCGCCACGGTAGCTGCTGAGGTGTGGATACGCCCAGAGGACTCGGTTGCAGGAACGCGTTGAACCCGGTGTACGCCGCTCTCATATTTCATCGTGCCAAATGCATCCGGACCGCTAATACTAAACACAATTTCTTTGAAGCCGCCCTTCGTCCCGAGCGAGGTGCTCAGCAGTTCGACTTTCCAATCCTTATTCTCAGCGACCTTCAGGTAAAGACGATACAAGTCTCCTGCAAAGAGCGCGGCTTCGTCTCCCCCGGTGCCTGCTCTAATTTCAATGATGGCATCCTTTGTATCCTCGGGATCCTTCGGGATAAGCTTCAGCCTTAATTGGTCTTCTTGCTTTGGGAAGGAAGATTCCAACTCATCAAGCTCCATTGCGGCCATGTCTAGCAAATCAGAATCGCTTTCGTTGCGGATCATCAATTTGAGATCATCCATTTCGGCGACCTTACTTCGATAATCAGCGATAAGCGCAACGATGGAACGCAGCGAGGTGTGTTCCCGGCCTAAGATGGCCATTTTTCGAGGGTCGGTGGCAATTGCCGGGTCAAACATCTCCTGAGTGATGTCTTTAAATCGCCGTTCAATTCCGTCCAGTATCTCTGGATTAATCATAATAAGGTGGTGGTGAGAGAGAGGCCCGATGTACGCTACCTGCCTTGTTTGGTTCGAAAATGAGAATGGCATTCGCAGACTGAGTCTCACTTCTGTAAAAAAGTCATTGGTCCGGAGCGCAAATCGGCGGTTTCTACCCGTATTTACTTCTGAGCCCAGTAATGGCACGCTTTGTGCAAATACCCGATTGACTCTGAATTTTACGCGTAACCTGCCACCGCATCTTTCTTCAACCCATGCTCGCGTCTCCTTATCACAAGCTAACATCATCCAATTCCGTACGTGGTATTTTACTTTGGGTGATTACTTGCTTCACCGTTTTTTATGTACTGGATGGTTTGGCTACTAGGCCGCTAGCCGTCGAGATCGAGCAGTTTAGAAAAGCAGGCATGACCGATGAACAGGTCCTCTCCATGGCTCTTCAAAAAGCCAACGAGATTCAGCCCAACAGATGGTGGATTAATGATCGAGAAGCCTACTTGGTGTTTGACTCGACCCATCAATACAATATAAGTCCAGCTACCTACGCAGCTTTTAATTTAGAAGTAGCTCAGGACGCAGCCGATGAGCCCAAACCAATTGCAGTAATCAAACAAAAAGTTGCCCGTATGCGGGCTCCTTGAATCTAGCTTTGCAGAGGCCTTTTGTTTAAGGTCCACCGCATCCTGAGCCTGGGACACTAAGACCAATGCTTTGAAAGCCCGCTGAATGGGGCTACTTACCATCTGGTAGAAGACGAAAAGGGGGCTGCGCGCATGCGCAGCCCCCTTTTCTATATCCCTTCTGATTCTCAATCGCTTTCTAAAAAAGCTCAACGGCGTGGAATCCAAGTCCATCGTGCAAGAGACTACTCGACGGTTACGCTTTTTGCTAGGTTACGTGGCTGATCGACGTTGCACCCTCTCAGGACGGCTATGTAGTAGGATAGCAGCTGCAGCGGGATAACGGCGAGTAACGGACTCAATAATTCCGTAGTGTGTGGGATTCTAATGACGTGTTCACATAGATCATCCAAATGTCCTTTCGGCGCATCCGTCACCGCGATCACAATGCCATCCCTAGCCACAACTTCCTCAATGTTAGAGACCACCTTATCGTAAGAACTGTCGTTCATGGCGATGAATACCACAGGCATAAATCGATCAATCAATGCGATAGGTCCGTGTTTCATTTCCGCGGCGGGGTAGCCTTCGGCGTGCACGTAGGAAATCTCTTTCAATTTGAGAGCGCCCTCCAATGCGACGGGAAAGTTTGGTCCGCGGCCTAAATACAAAAAATTGTTGGCGTATCGATAAATCTCAGCAATTTTACGGATGGATTTAGCGCCATCGAGGACTTGTTGGATCTTGCCCGGAATGGCCAAAAGGTGGGTCGCAAAGGCCTTTAATTCTGTGTCTGACAAAGCGTTGCGACGTTTTGCCAACTTCAGCGCGAGTAGGGCCAAAACGGTCACTTGCGCCGTAAAAGCTTTGGTGGAAGCCACTCCAATTTCAGGTCCGGCATGCAGATACACTCCAGCATCGGTGTCCCGAGCAATGGTAGATCCTACGGTGTTACATATTCCGTACACCGGAATGCCTTGCCTTTGAGCTTCCTTAACGGCAGCCAACGTGTCGGCTGTTTCTCCACTCTGAGAAATGACAATTACGGCGTCGTTCTTTCTCAAAATTGGATTTCGATACCGAAATTCCGATGCGTACTCCACTTCGACGGGTATCCTAGCTAGCGCTTCGATCATGTACTCGCCAACCAGGGCGGCATGCCAAGACGTTCCGCAGGCACAAATAATGATCCGGTCAACGTCCTTTAATGTCTTGATGGCCTCAAAAAGCCCTCCAAGCATCACATAGGGCGCCTTGTTAAAGAGACGACCGCGCAAGGCGTTCTGAATGGAGGTAGGCTGCTCCATGATCTCTTTGAGCATAAAGTGGTCATAGCCACCCTTTTCAATTTGCTCCAGGTCCCATTCAAGTTCATAAACAGCTTTTTCGAGAGGCTCATCGTCAACAGTAAAGACGGTAAATCCGCTACGTCGAATGACCACGAGTTCCCCATCATTCAAATACACCACCTTTCTCGTGTACTCAATAATTGGAGCGGCGTCAGATCCTAAGAAGTATTCCCCCTCTCCCACGCCCAATATCAAAGGACTGCCTTTCCTAGCTGCAATCAGCATATCTGGATCGTCTTTGGAAACCACCGCTATGCCATAGGTCCCTTGGACCTGGCTCAACGCTTGACGGATGGCTTTCCCAAGCGACAAGCCGGTCGACCTACGCACGTCTTCAATGAGACGAACAAGGACCTCCGTATCCGTTTGGGTGCTAAACGTGTAACCACGCTGGGACAGAGTTTCTTTTAGCGTCGTGTAATTTTCGATAATCCCATTGTGCACCAATGCAAACGATCCGTCGCTCGACAGATGGGGATGGGCGTTGATATCATTTGGCGGTCCGTGGGTGGCCCAACGCGTGTGCCCAATGCCCAAATTTCCTTTCAATGCATTGCCTAGGAGGTCATTAGAAAGGGTTTTGACCTTTCCCTTCTTTTTCCGAACCTCTAAACTTCCGTTAACAATAGCCACTCCGGCGGAATCGTATCCACGGTACTCCAGCCTTGTCAAACCGTTAATTAAAACGTCTGAGGCTTCACGTTCACCGATGTATCCAACTATTCCACACATATCCAGACTTGTTTTTTATCGAATCTAGCAAATACTAAGCCAAATACACTTTGGTTCATTACAAGTTTTAATCCGGTAGAAAACACAGGCCTATTGGTACCATGAGCACGTGCGATATCAAATGAAAGCCCGGCTATTTCGTCGTGGTAATTATTGACAGGAAGACGTAGCTGGTGCCATAGTCCTACCAATCACAGCGGCAATACGCCTTACCTGATCCATGAGTTCTGAAAATGAGTCAAACGGAAGTGATTGAGGCCCGTCACTCAAGGCCTCGGAAGGGTTCGGGTGAACTTCGATCATCAAGCCATCGGCACCAGCAGCTACGGCCGCCCGTGCCATGGGTAGAATTTTATTCCGGATCCCGACGCCGTGACTTGGATCGACCACGATAGGCAGATGACTTCGGGATTTAACTACTGGAACAGCGCTTAGATCGAGGGTATTACGCGTATAAGGTTCAAACGTCCGTATGCCGCGTTCACACAAAATAACGTTGGGATTATCCTCGGCTAAGATGTACTCCGCGCTCATAAGCCATTCTTCAATGGTCGCAGAAAGGCCTCTCTTTAGAAAAACGGGATGCCCTGATTGGCCAACTACCTTCAAAAGAGAGTAATTTTGCATATTTCGGGCGCCGATCTGGATAATATCCGCATATTTGCACACGATATCGGCGTGGGCAGGATCCATGAGCTCGGTTACAACTTGCAATCCGTGGGCGTCTGCAGCAGCCCGCATCATGACCAATCCCGATTCGCCCAAGCCCTGAAATGAATAAGGTGATGATCGCGGTTTGAAGGCGCCCCCTCTCAATACAGTTGCCCCGCACGATGCCACGTGGGCAGCGGTTTGGTGGATTTGCTCTTCCGATTCAACACTGCACGGACCAGCCATTACCACCACCTCCTGGCCCCCGACAAAGACGTTTCCAGACTGAACAACCGTGTTCTCGGCTTTCCACGAACGGCTGGCAAACTTGTAGGGCTCGGTTACCCGATGGACCTCGGCTACTCCGTCCAGTAGTTGCAAATGGCGCGGATCAAACGCGGGTTTGACTCCGATGGCGCCCAAGATGGTTTGTTGGGATCCGCTGCTTCTATGCACGTCAAACCCGTGATCGTTTAGCTGCTCGATCACGCGTTCAATTTGGTCCTCACTAACTCCCCTTTTCATGACGACAATCATGATGAGGCCTCCGATCCAACTTGCACTAAATGGAAGTTTCTTTTTCCCTTTCGAAGCACTAAAAGCTCGTTTTCGATCAAATTTGAGAGCGCGAGGGTCGCATTTTCATCAGATATATTTTCGCCGTTGATAAACAAACCGCCTTGCCGTATCAACCGCCGTGCTTCTCCGTTCGAAGTCGTAATACCAGTCTCTGTGCACAAATTGAGCACTCCCATACCATCCCCTTCAAACATGGTCTTTGAAAGCGCCGTGGACGGTACATCTTCAAAAATGTCTTTCAAATCTGAGACACTCAAGGCCTCAAGCGACCCTCCAAACAATACGTGAGAAGCCGCAATGGCTTTCTCGTACGCCTGTTCGCCGTGTACCATCGAGGTAACTAGACGGGCTAATTCCTTTTGGGCCGAACGAGCGCCAGGATCCTCGGCTACACTTGTCTCATAACCCGCGATTTCTTCCCTCGTGAGCCACGTGAAATACTTCAAATAGTCGATCACATCTCGGTCGTCCGTGTTCATCCAAAACTGGTAAAAACGATAGGGTGAGGTGCGCTCTGGGTCCAGCCAAACCGTTCCCGATTCGGTTTTTCCAAACTTGGTACCAGCCGAGTTGGTAACGAGAGGAAACACGAGGCCGTGCGCTTTGGCCGAATCCGCTTTTCGAATGAGATCCGTCCCCGCGAGGATGTTTCCCCACTGGTCGCTGCCGCCCATCTGTAGCGAACATCCATTCAGCCGGTGCAAGGCAAGGAAATCGTACGCTTGGAGCATCATATAGGTGAACTCGGTATAGGAAATACCGTCGTCAGACTGGATGCGCCGCTTGACCGATTCCTTCGATAGCATGTAATTGACGGTGAAATACTTACCGACATCTCGAAGAAAGTCGATGAGGTGCAATTCACCCAGCCAATCCAAATTATTGACAATCTGAGCCGAATTACCGGCTCGATCAAAATCTAAAAACTGCGCCAATTGACTCCGAATACCTGCCAAGTTGATCTCTACTTGTGCGCGGTTCAAAAGCTGGCGTTCGGCGGTCTTACCGCTCGGATCTCCAATTAGGCCGGTGCCACCACCGACCAGTGCAATGGGAGTATGCCCAAAACGTTGGAGACGAGCAAGGCCCATGATGGGAAGCAGCGAACCCACATGGAGACTGGATGCGGTGGGATCGAAGCCGATATAGGCGGTGACCCGTTCGGTGGCCAATACATCCTTCAATTCAGCAGTGGCGTCAAAAAGCAATCCGCGCCACTCAAACTCGTCAAAAATATTTCCTTGCTCAGACACGGGTGTGGTAGGTATAAATGGAAGATATGGAAGTTTAAAAGAGCCCTTGTAGACCCGTTGGGCGGAGGGCTGTTCCTTAGAAAGGGAGGGGGTGGATGGTCCGGGCCTGGATGCGGAAGTCGAGATGACGCTTATGAGGGCGAGTATACGTCCTCAACCCCTCAATTGTAGCGCTCAAGTTTAAACTTTTCACCCAAATAACGGCGACGTACTTCGGGATCCGATGCCAACGCTTGGGCCGTACCCTGCTTCAATATTTTACCTTCGTAGAGTAAGTAGGCCCTATCGGTGATGGCAAGCGTTTCGTGCACGTTGTGATCGGTAATTAAAACGCCGATCCCCCTATTTTTTAGCCCTTTTACAATGGTTTGGATGTCTTCAACGGCTATGGGATCGACTCCGGCAAAGGGTTCATCTAAAAGGAAGAAGGCGGGTCGGGTGGCGAGCGCCCTCGCAATCTCGGTGCGACGGCGCTCGCCACCCGACAACATGTACCCTTTGGAAAGCCGCACTTTTTCTAGTCCAAACTCTGAAATCAGCTCTTCTACCCTGATTTTGCGATCGGCTTTGGAGAGCGACTGATATTCCAATACCGCATAAAAATTGTCTTCAACCGTCAATTGGCTAAAAATAGAAGCCTCTTGAGCCAAATACCCAATTCCGCGACGGGCCCGTTCATACATCGGCATCCGGGTAATATCTTCGGTGCCTAACGAAACGGTCCCCCCGTCCGGTCGCACCATACCCATGAGCATGTAAAACGTAGTGGTTTTGCCGGCGCCATTCGGGCCAAGAAGACCAACAATTTCGCCTTGTTGAACCTCTAACTCCACGGCCTTGACCACAGACCGCTTCTTGTAACGCTTTATGAGTCCTTCCGCCTTCAAAATCAGGGGGCCTAACGTGCTGTTCAGAGCGAGTACTTTTTCCTCTTCCTCAAAGGCGGCTGATTTACGAATCAACTCCTCCATGAAGGGATCTGCTTCTTGGGCTTCGGAATCGTTTCGCGGAAGTACGGGACTGTTTGGGATCATGCGGTGGGCTTGGCGCCAGGCGAGTACCGCCTTTCCGTCTTGCTGATCAGCTTCGTAGGCTTGAGCCAGTAACACGTGTGCCATCACGTAGGTTGGAACTAACGTAACGATGCGCTCCAGCATTGGAATCGCCTTTTCAGGCGTCCCATCCTTAAATAATTCTAAAGCCTGCTCTATCTCATGAAGCGCCATATCAGTTGCTCGCCGTCCGATTTCGAGAATGCACTTCGTCCCAAAACTCTCGTGAAAGTACGGCTCTGTCCGGCATTAATTCCGGTTTCCATATAAAACCCGAAAGATTTGATACTTGGTCGAGGAGGTTTTCGGCGTAATACAAAGCCTTGACGTCCTGGTAAAATCCAACATTAACGGGCTTGCCGTCCTCAAATTCAAAGACAACGCCATCTCCGGAAGCAGCAACGGCGGTCAACGGGTCGTCCGCAAATTCTCTCATGTAGAACAAGGCTTCGGCATTCTCTTCCATAATTAACGTCCTGAGGGAATCGTTTCTCAGAACCGCCTGCATACGGCGCCCACTTATTTGCTGGATGCGACCGGAGGAACTGTCTTCGCTCGCGACAAAGACCCTTCCAAATCCAAAAAGCGAATCTGCCGGAATGAGTTTTTTTAATGGCTGGGCGGCGGAGGTGCGAACGGAGTCCGGGGCATTAGCTTTTTCACCTGAAACGGATGCGTAAGAAAGGCTGTCTGCAGAAACTTGGGTTCGTTCTAACCAGGCCATTGGGTTTCCAAATATGCGACTCAATCGAATACCGTTCGGCCTATTCAAGGTTACCAAGGAATCCCCTCTCAGCGCATAACTTTTGGTCGAAACGAGCACCGAATCCTGTGCCACCACTGAATTTTGGCCTCCCTTTTCTACTAGGCTCATGGTGCTCGCGTAGACAAAAACCGTGTCCGCCGCGACCGAATCGACATTGGCCCAACGGACGTGACCGGCCACTTCCATCGAATCGGCCTTAGCATCTCGAAATAGATAGTCTGTCAAAATATGGGTTGAAGTAGAATCGGTCCGTTGCTCAATAAAAACCTTTCCCCAGGCTTCAGAGATTTCTTCATCCCTCGAATAAGAAACCGAATCGGCCCATACCTTGATTTCATCTTGGGAAAAAAGAACCCCGCCAGAAAATCGAGCGGCGTTGGTGTCGGTATAATACACGGCTCGGGGTGCCGACAACGAACCAAGGCTATCGGAATATTCGACTCCCCCTTCGAATTCGGTCCGATCCTCATCCGAAAAGTGGGTAGCATTGGGCGCTTTAATCGTAGCCACCCCATCCGTCAAAAATACATTGCCTTCGGCAACCCCAATCTTGGTGTTGCGATTGTACCTGATCCGGTCGGATCGAAGGGTGTCTTCCAATTCGCTGATTTCAACATTCCCCCAAAAACGAAGAAACCCACCGCCTTCGTCAATTCCGAAATCGGCGCTCAAAATAGAGTCGTTTTCAGTCAATACGGGGCGAACCAAGTCAAAAATGGTACGACCATTAACCTGACGGGCCTGAAGAACATCGGCCTTGAGTCCAATCTCTTTTCGCTCTTGCCCAAAGGCTAGATGCGCTCCAGAGAGGATAAAAATCAGTATGAGGGTTCCAAATCTACTCATCTTCCGAAATCAGGGTACCCTGGACGTCCTTCAAGCTGAAATCATATAGATTTTCGTCCGCATCAAATTCATACCCGCTTAGCGTCTCTTTCGGCGTTACAATGGTAGCGAATCCTGGCGTGTGGACCCGGGCCGATTGTTCGGACCAGACTAAATGCTCGGCGTATAAAAATCGACTGCCTTCAGATTCGACAACCACATTCCCTTCAGCCGTAAAACGTCGATCGCGTTGATAGTAGGTGATGCGATTGGCAAAAACGGTCGCACTAGAATCCCCTTTGGTATCGAATATGTCCACTCGCACCCGATCGGACCTGCCTTCAAGCGATGACAAAACCATGAAGGTGCTATCGATCCGTTCATAATTAGCCATATACGAGGCTTCCATGCGTAATCGTGGGAGTCCATTTTCACTAATATGCATGACCGGGTCCCAGCTTTCAGAGGTTGGGCCTTCATTTTCCAATAGGCTCTGCACCGTTACCCCAGAATCGTGCATTCGACATCCAGACAATAGGGTAATCGGAAGTAAAACCTTCAAAAGAGCGAATTTGGTCATCAATTAGCGAGCAAAAGTATAATTTGATAATACGCCAAAACAGCTTTATAACTGTGCGTATTCTCCAGGGTTCAGTATGCAAAAAGAAGCCCGCGCAGCTTCAGACGTCTGCCCCAGGAGACCTACAAACGATTGGCACACATCAGCAAGGCTTCCATTCGGCCCTTCCTCGAACGGGGCATATATGGCAGCGGCTACGGTAAACGTGGACGGGCTCGTTTTTGTCCCCATGGAATCTTTGATGGCGTTTACAATGGGGTTCAGAGCCCCGCTCGCGTCGAGGGCGCAGCCTACAATAAGGTCTTTCAGGTCAATCGATTGCCCGCTGGTGTTGAAAACGTACGATTCAGCTTCGTGTCCTAATCGAAATTCAAATCGCTCAGATTTGGAGGCCGCAACATCCCAAATTGAAATGGGCAAGAGACTCTCGAGGCTGATCAAATTGCAACAATCTACCAACCCATTAATTCGTGGAAAGCTTCCTTCTAGGGCGGTCCGCAACAAATACTCGCTGGCCGGTTTCGCCCTTCCAGTCGGTTTGTAAGAGCCATTTCTAAAAACGTCCCGAACCACTCCTTTGAAGGTCTCTTCCTGCGAATTCAGCCCCGCCTGCAAGTCTTTGAGCCTATCCTCAATTCTGGCATCTAACTCCGAAATGGTTGAATTGGCCGCAACTCCTTGCGCGAGAACGATTCCTAGTCGAAGTTTAGAGGGTCCATTATGCTTGAATTCCATTCTTCTCGAGACGTATATAGTGATGCAGGAACCCTACCAAAACCGCGAGGGTCTGACTGGGACGAAATTTCGCCAATTAAAGGGCCAAAAGCACGCTTTAGTTTAGGCATAGGTAGCCGATAACAAATTCGACTGTGCCATGTACAACAAGCAAACAAAAGGCCATGCAAGCGACAACAATGAACTTTTCAATCGAACCCATCACGCACGACAGTGTCGTGATCAGGGTCGGCAAAGCACTGGACTTCAGAAATGCTGCGGACTTCAAAGCTGCGGCACAAGAACAAGTTCGGTCAGGTGTCAGGAATTTTATCCTGGACTTTTCTGAAACAGGAATCTTAGACTCAACCGGTTTAGGATCCATATTCTCGTTATATCGTCAGATTTCTCCTATGAGCGGCCAGGTGGTATTTGCCTCTGTTTCACGTCCTGTTCAAGTAGTAGTACAATTGACCAGAACCTATAAGGTTTTCCGTCAATTCCCTACAGTTGAAGCCGCTCGTGAATCCATGTGATAGAAAAAATTCGGAACTAGTTCACCTATTTCGTAGAAATGGAAACAACTCGTCAAAGTTTTAATCGACTCGATGGTCTCATCGATGAATTGCACGGCCTGTTCGATGCATGGGAAAGAGAAGGAGCCCTTCTCTGAAGGAACGGAGTCCTAGAGGCTACTAAATAAATGCAACTTAAAGCCCTGAAACGTCCTCGTTTCAGGGCTTTTTTGCTTTTTAGGTCGATCTCAGGTTGCCTAATTCCCGAAGCAGCCAATCGAGGTCTTCGGTTGAATTGTAGGCGTGAACGGAAATCCGAAGGCCCCCGTGACGAGCGGTGACCCAAATATTTCGTTCCTGAAGGTAATTCTTAACGGCACCCGCGTCCTCCAACAAAGCCAGCGTTAT
The DNA here is from genome assembly GCA_937877085.1 of uncultured Bacteroidota bacterium. Classification (GTDB taxonomy): domain Bacteria; phylum Bacteroidota; class Rhodothermia; order Rhodothermales; family UBA10348; genus UBA10348. Next base: position 3,961 of record CALEEY010000178.1, on the reverse strand, counting down.
GCCTGACGTGTGTTCTTGGGTCTGGTCGGAGCGCGACTCGATCCCCCATTCGGCAAGCCCTTCTCGCAAATAGGACGAAAGCGAACATATTCGCTTGGAAATGGCCCCTTTGGGTGGTTCAGAAAGTAACCGAAGAGCCTCGCCCATGGCAAAAATCCCAGGGAATGGGGGATGACCCATTTCGTGGCCAATGCCAGAGGGCACCATATCAAGCCGATCGTTTTCCAAATCGTAGGCCTGTTTGGCGCTTCTCCAGCCCACCAAGGGTGGAATTCCGGATGGCCAAGCCCCACCGGTAGCTAAAACGGCATTTCCATATCCCGCCGTGGCCCATTTATACCCACTGAATACTAGAGCATCTATATGGTCGCGTTCCAGATCAATCCCAAACGCGCCTATCGATTGAGTGGCATCGACAACAAACAGCGTTCCATGGCTTCGACACGTTTTACCAATCGATTCCAGGTCCGCTCGAAATCCATTGGCAAATTGAACCGAACTCAAAACGAAGAGATCGTAGCTCCCTGATTCCAAGGCCGAAGACACCATGGATGCGTCTACGTAGCCGGGAGGAGCCGTTTCTACGAATGACACGGCATGACCCGCACGAATAAACGGGGTGGTACACGAAGGAAATTCTGGGCGAATGGCTAAAATGTGACTGGACGCGGGCAGGCTCCGGGCTACGATATTCAGCCCCAGCGAAGCATTTTGGAGAAAAGAAGTGGCGGCTTTCGAAGCACCGACAAACGTTGCGACGTCCCCCCGATCCGTCTCTGACCGATCCAACCAGCGATTCCAATTGATGTCTCCATCCTGTACGGATTCATTGAAATACTGGATGCCAGACGCTGCGACCTGCCTGGACATTACCCCACCGCCTGCCGTATTGAGGTAGCATCGTCCTTCCAGCGCTGGGAATTTGGACCTAAATAATGTCCAGTCGTAATCAGTCATTAGTTTATCGATTGAAGGGCTGAGTGCCGGCCATCCAGAATTTTGGGATTTACGAGGGTTGGATGTAATAAAAGTAAATCAAACCAATCAAATGACTCACTAAAAGCAACGAAATATTTGTTCAACCGTTGAATTCAACCACTGGAGCATCGAATGGTACGGTCATCCTGAATTCCCTTGCAAAAAGAGCCGAAAAGCTGGAATTTCCGAGCCGAAAGACCCAGTTGATTTCCTCCAGGTCCTGTTGATTCTCGTTGCCCGTAAAAAGGCGATTAGTACTTTAAAATTCAAAGTGTATGAAGTACTTCGTTGTCATTCTTATGGTATGCGCGCTCACAAGTGTCGTGGGCTGCCGTGATTTTACAGTCAACCAAGACGGAGAGAACAGGAATGAACAAGGTCGTCGAGAATTTACAGTCTCGACCGGCAAGCCGTTTGAAATGAATCAGGGCGATTTGGTCCATGTCGAGGGTACCAATTTTGTGATTGAATTCAGATTTGTGCTTTCTGACAGCCGATGCCCAAGTAACGTGGTTTGTATTCATCCAGGCGATGCTGAGATTTTGCTGGAGATTAAGAATGGAGACGACGGGGACTTTCAAATCCAAGCACATATCCCTGGCCTCGTACCAACTCCATATACCACAAATAATGTGATTCAGTTTGAGGGATATCGATTCCAACTACTGCGCCTTTCTCCGTATCCCGTAAACGGAACGGATGAGCATAAAGAGACGGATTACACAGCCCTCCTGAGCATAACATCTCTGTTTGATTAAACGATTGGGATAGGTTCACAAACTGCCAATATCGGTTTCCGATCTCCCCTGTCGCCGCGTCGTAGATGGATCTTGTTGGAGTGATTCACGTTTTTTTCCTCTGTCTGTACGAACCAGATGGGACGTTACCTCGTACTTTAGGGCTAACCATTACTTGTTTCCTTTCCCCCTTTTTTACGAGAAGTCTCATGGCCGTCGAACGCACCCTAGCCATTCTAAAACCTGACTGTGTACGCAAAAACCTTATCGGCGAAGTGATCCGCCGCATGCAAGAAGCTGGATTTAAGGTCCTTGCGCTTAGAATGATTAATCTTTCTAAAGCAGAAGCCGGAGGATTTTACGAAGTCCATCGCGAGCGTCCATTCTTTGGCGAATTAGTCGATTTCATGTCTTCCGGACCATGTGTTCCGATTGTGCTGGAAAAAGAGAATGCTGTTGCCGATTTTCGTACTCTTATAGGCGCAACGGATCCTGCGGAAGCAGCGGTTGGTACGATCCGTCGTGACTTCGCAGATAACAAAGGACAAAACATTGTTCATGGATCTGATTCAGTTGAAAACGGACGTCTTGAATCCAATTATTACTTTCCCGAAGTGGAAATTGTCAACAACGCCGGCTAGGCTTTTGGCCGTTTTAGTTGGTATAGTGCTTCTTTCTGGCTGTTCGGGCATGAAAGAAGTAGTTGAAATTGGCGGGGGGGCGGATCTTGCGATCCGCCCCCCCGCTCCTGTTTTAACTGGCGCCGAAATGTTAGCTGGCGCTGACTTTAATGAATGGAGAGGCCGGCGAGTAGGTTTGATTGCCAATCACACCTCCCGCATAGGAGATCGCCACTTGATCGACATCATGTCTACCTCTCCCTTCGTCGAACTGGTCGCCCTGTTTGGTCCAGAGCACGGTATTCGGGGGGACGAGGACGCGGGTGAAGTGATTGAAGACGGTATAGATGTAGCCACGGGTATCCCGGTCTACAGCTTGTACGGAACGGTTCGTCGGCCCACCCCCAAGATGCTTGAAGGCATGGATGCGCTAGTTTTCGATATACAAGACGTTGGCGCGCGGTTTTATACGTTCATTTCCACGTTAGGCCTATCCATGCAATCGGCCGCTGAGGCGGGAATTCCCTTTTGGGTGATGGATCGACCTAATCCTTTGGGCGGCATCAAAATGGAGGGATTTGTTCTGGATACCACCTTCGTTTCGTTCGTCGGACAGTACCCCATCCCAGTGCGTCACGGCTTAACCATTGGAGAACTTGCCTTGATGATAAAAGGCGAAGCCTGGCTTCCCGGGCTAGAAAATTTAGATTTGCGGGTGATTAAGATGACCAATTGGTCTCGAGAAATGCTCTGGCCCGACACCAACGCTGCTTGGATTCCGACTAGTCCCAATCTTCCGACGTTTGAAACGGCTTTGATGTACCCTGGAACGTGCTTTTTTGAAGCGACAACGGCAAGCGAAGGCCGAGGAACCCCGCTGCCCTTTTTAACGGTAGGCGCCCCTTGGATGGACGCAGATGCCGTAGCTAGAGCAGAAATGAATGATGTGGTACTTACTACGGGCCAAACCACACCGATTGACATTCCGGGAAAGTCGTCCAATCCAAAGTGGAAGGATGTCCAGATTCAAAGCATATTCATCGAAATAACGGACGCGCATCGGCTAGACCCTGTCTCTACGGGATTAGAATTGATTTCCCGAATGTATGCTTCAGCCCCGGAAGACATCCGTTCTACGATGTTTAACGAGCGCTGGCTTTCGCTACTCGGAGGAACGGACCGGTTAAAAGATATGCTCGTCCAAAATTGGACCGCCGCCCAATTTCGCGAAGCGTGGGCCGAGGATCTGTCTAGATTTGACCGACTACGCAGCAAATACCTGCTGTACGAATAGGCCCCGATTTCCCACCGTGGGCACGTCCTTCAAAACTCAGGCTTCCGTTGGTTCCGATTCTTTCGCGGGACGCCAAAGAATGGCATAAATGACTTCCAAGTAACCGGCTAGCAGAATAAGCGGTGCGACGTACAGGGAAATAAACCCGTCCATCTCGTTTTCCATACGCATAATGACGTAACCGCCCACAATCATGACCAAACCCAGCGTCAACAAAAGATAGTTGCGACGAGTAAACACCATGGCTCCACGTTTGCGGACCGCGCGCTGGCGTTGCTTGGTGCTTCGGTCTGAATGTTGATTTATTCGTGCCACTATAAAAGGGGGTTCGT
>CALEEY010000177.1 GCA_937877085.1 uncultured Bacteroidota bacterium | reverse complement strand
GGATCCGTCGGCCCGAACCAACGTCGGTGGATTGTGCCCGGCATTCACGTATTTAAACGTAGCATCCCTTCGATCGTAAATACCGTGGAAATACGTGATAAACTTATCGTAACCGGTGTTTTCGGTGATAACCCGGTTCATATGCGAAGTAGCCTCCTCCAGGTTGATATCCAAGGGGACCAGCACGTGCAAACAAGCTTGAAGGTTAGACATAAGGAGCGATGCTGGAACGCCTTTCCCTGTGACATCTGCTATGGCGTACAGAATTCTATCCTTATCCAGTCGGATCGCGTCAAAATAATCTCCGGCCACGTGCCGGCTGGGGAGCGCTAAACAAGCCGTTTCCAATTCTTCAAAAACCGGCAGTTTGGAGGGCTGAAGTCGCTCTTGAATTTCGCGAGCTAGCCTCATTTCCTCTTCCAATCGCTCTTTTTCAATCTGTTCGTCCACCAGATAGGAATTCTGAAGCGAAACAAAGGCCAGATTGCCGAGCGCGTACAAAAACTCGATTTCATCCGGCTGATAGGGCTGACCGGTCATCTTTGAACCCAAGCAAAGCAGCGCTCCAATTTGTTTTTTCTGACGAATGGGAAGCACTAGACTAAAGCCTTTGTCTTTTAGCGCTTGACAGCCTTTCGGAGCCGATGGATCATCTAGTAGAACCATTTCCTCCACGCTACACAGGGAGTCAATGAGCTCGGGGGTCAATTCTTCTTTCGAAATGCCCTTTGCCGTTACAATCTGAACTCCTGAATCGTTTTTAGACCCGTCCGAAACGCTGCGAATCAAGAAAATGTGTTCGCGAACCAACATTTGACCCATTAAAGCAAAGGTCAACAGTTTCACGAGGCTGGAACGATCGACCGTCGAATTGAACTCCTGAGAAAGGTCAAATAGGGTGTTTAGCTGCTGAATTTTGGAATCAAGATCCCGGTTAGCCAGCTTGAGTTCCTCGACCATCAATGAGTTGTGAACCGCAGCCGAAGACATATTGACGAGCGAAGCCATAAACTCCAGCTCCTGGTCCTCGAAAGGTTGGCCAGTAAATTTGGAGCCCAGACCGATTAATCCAATTTCCCGATGGCCAAATGCGACAGGAAAAACGAGATGTACTCCATAGGCCCTCAATTCGGGCGGCACTTGGTCTCCTTGCATGGTTTTCTCAAGGTCGACCCCTGTCAGCGCCAATTCTGACCCTTTGGCCAAACTGCCAATCCCTTTTACGGCGGGAACGGTATACAAAGACTTTATGGGATCGTATAGAAGAGTGGCTCCCTTAGTAACAAGGAGCTTACCCATAGCCGTACGCAGCAGATTGCTCAGAACGAACTCTAAGTCCAGCGACGAACTCAGGAGTTGGCTGGTTTCATAGATGGCTCGCAGGTCAAAACGATCGGTCCTGCTGGAAGAAGTAGATTGGTCGGGCATAGTCATTCGATGAGTTTCAGAACTGTAATGTACTAATCCAAATGCACGACTTCAGCCTGTACGGTCTTTTCATTCTCAATTATTAACCGAACCATGGTCTTCACCAGATGAAAACCTTGTCTGCCCGCGGCACCGGGGTTTATAAAAAGCATGTTATGTAGGCTTTTTACGCGTTCAATCTGAAGAATATGGCTATGGCCACAGACAAATACGTCCGGAGGATCTTCCATCAACGCTTTTCCCATGCCTCGCTGCCATGTACCAGGTTTTCCAGCGATGTGGGTTACCCAAAAACGAACACCTTCAAACTCAAAGCGGTTGTGCTCTGGGTACCGGTGGCGCACATCCCATCCATCGATGTTTCCCCACACGGCTTTGACGGGCGCCATAGCCTCCAAGCTGTCAATGACGTTGATCGGCCCCACATCGCCGGCATGTAGAATCAGATCTACATCCTGACAATATTTGAATAGATTGGGATGGACATACCCGTGGGTGTCAGACAATATGCCGACAACAAACCGCTTTTTTTCGCTCATTTCTTCCTTATCGAAGCATGAGACGGAGTCCCAAGCGCACTTTTGATGTTGGCCACTCCCCTTCTGAGGGAGCCCATTGCCGGAACGGAACGCTTAAAAACGGGGCAAACTGATAACTTGGTCGCTCAATTTCGATCCCTGAGCTTACCCAAACGGTTCCGCCTCGATAATCGGTCTGGGATCTATTTTCGGGGTTCGCATCTGTGCCCACCATCCACTCCAGCATGTCGTAGGTACCCCCTTCCGCCATCATCGAAATAAACATGTTGCTTCCGGCCGGATCAAAAAGAATGTTATAGCTCCAGGAAGCATGTACTTCCCAACCTCGCGCCCGTCCACGTAATAATTCGTTTGTGGCTCCAGGCGATTTGACAATGGGATCGCCGGGATTGATCGGGCTTGGAACCGATGGCACGATTTCCTGAAAACCGATTTGCACGCGCCGAATACCAATCGCAAAATCGGACGTCACCTGATTCGAGAGGGCCGATGTGTACAGAAATCCCAAATCGGCTTGCGGAAAGCCGCTACGCCCATCAGAAGAAGGGTCTAACGCCAACCGAATGGCGTAGTCCGTGCCTTCCTGATTCTTGAAGTACTTGAGTGTGACCCAGCTCAATCCCAATGTTCGCCCCGCCGCGCTACCTGTAGCATCGACGAAAGCCCCTAAATCCAGGTGATTGCTGAGTTGGTAGTCAATGTGCACATTTAGTCCGATCGGGTTTAAGCCAACCGTAGGAGACGAAATGCTGGAATGGCTTTGAAAAAGGCCCGACGGACGATACGATAACTCAGCCGTGACGGCGTATTGGTCGTAAAAGGTGCGAACCGCTGTCTCGCCTCTGTAAAAGGGATCGAACATTTGGACCGGACGCTGCGCAATCACGGTCTGAGAGTGACACCAAATCAGTCCCATCGAACATATCAGCACGCGAACAACCCGATTCAATATGGACGAACGGTTATACAATTTGGCTGGTATCCGATTGTGGGAAGATCAACGGTGTGGGATGATCACAAGTCGATTATGGCTCCAGGGTTTAAAACAAGCGTATCCTGATCGTGATCCCGCATCATTTTGACCCATTCGTCTACATCGACCTGAATAGCTGGAAAAGTATTATAGTGAACAGGAATTAAAACTTTCGCATTCAGCATTTTCGCAGCTCGTAAGGACTCTTTAGGTCCCATGGTAAAACAATCTCCGATAGGAATTAAGGCATAGTCAATGCTAAAATCAGTGCCCAACCACGACATCTCTGAAAAAGTGCTCGTGTCCCCCATGGCATAGATGCATTTTCCTTCGATTTCCAGCATAAATCCGCCGGGGTTTCCTCCATACGTTCCATCGGGAAAGGATGAAGAATGCCTAGCCCAGGTCTGGGTTATTTTACCCCAATTAAAGGTCAGGCTTCCCCCCGTGTTCATGGATTGGGTTTTGGTGTAGCCATGCTTGGCCTCTAGAAATTGAGTGATTTCATAATTGGCGATGACTAGCGATCCATTCGAGGCCGCGATTTCAGGGGTATCGCCCCAATGATCGCCGTGCGCATGCGTCACGAGAATAACGTCTGGATGCAGCGATTCAACTTTAATGATTCCTTCGGCAACAGGATTATCAGAAATAAACGGATCTACCAAGATGGCCACTTTTTCCGATTCAATCTGAAAGGCCGAATGTCCGTAATAATGTAATTTCAACGATACGCCACGATTTTGGGGGTTCGGATGATACCAAACTACCAAAGTAGGGACAATGCGCAATAGGTATAGCGCGAAAGGTTCGCCGCAATGCTATGGCCTGTTGGCAATTGGCGATCTAATTGAGGAAGCGAACGTGCGCTTAAAACGGACGAGTGTGAAGCGTACTCTAGTTCAGCAAGGCGCCAGGTATGCGAACGACACGTTGCACAACAGAAGTTAGCACACGGTTTCCGAATTCTACCCGCATACCAGGGCTTGCCACAAGGTCTTGTTGGATACACTTACCGCCCCAGGTACATCCGGCTATGCGAGTATTGACTTCATCCGAATGATTTTGGGAAAACCATCCGCCGGTAACAGCGAAAGTCCCGTCGCCCAGAAAACGGGCAGAATAAACGGAATTCAATGTATATAGCATGAGCACGTCTCCAGGATTCAGATCGCCGCGGCGAACACCAGTCGCCTGCGATGCATGATCGGTCAAGTTAGAGAGTGAATGTGCTCGAGTATCCATTTTGGAGCGCTATTTGATTTGGCCCGAAAGCCTAAAAGCCCGAAAGCCTAAAGACCCGAAAGTGTTTTGACCTGAAAGCCCATGAGCTTAAAAGCCACCACTCCCTAAAATATAACTGATTTAGAGATCTAAAGTGGGCCGGCGAAGCCGGCCCACTTTATTCTCCGTTCTCAACTGGTAAGCCGCTTAAAAACGACTTTTGGTCACCCTTTTCTAGCGAGCTGCGAACAACTCAAAGAAAAGGTATACGCTCTACAAGTCTACTTGACGTTTTTTCAACATAAATAGACCGGATTCGATGCCGGTTACGACGATAGTACCGCTTTCGAAGTAAGGATAGTTACTCCACGTACCGTTAAAGCCAGCCTCGTTATCTCCGACTGGATTCACATCGAAATAACCAACTTCGACAGGATTTACGGGGTCAGTGATATCGAGGATACGTAGACCTGAGCTGTAATTCGATTGGTACATATAATTACCGCGAATGTACAGGTTGTGGTCAGATGCAGCCGTCGTTCCAATGTGTTCTTTAACAAGAATCGGATCGTCTAGGTCGCGAACGTCAAAAATTAGCGTTCTCGTCTTAGCCTGACCGCCACTTACCTCGTCTAGCTCATCGTTTACGTAGAAATACTCATGGTTTTCAGTAAGCCAACCTTGATGAGTATACCCAGCATTAGGATATTCAGCTGTCGATAATGCGATTGGGTTAGCTTTGTCCGTTACGTCCGAAATAGACACAGCCGTTTCGTTTCCACCGAAGCAAATTTCCTTTCCGCCATGCTCCGTGTCAGGACCGGCGTATATAACGCATTGAGCATCGTGTGAATACCCAGTGCCAGCGCGACCAGTACCTTCGTGCCCAAAACAACCGGCAAACTTCGGAGCTTCAGGATTATTGATGTCAATCATGTGAAGGCCACCACCACAGGTTTCGCCTCCGCTATTGACGCCAACGGCATAGGCAAAACCGGATGCTTCGTTGATCACAATGTTATGCGCGGAACCAATTTCACCGTAATGAGCGGTTTCTGTAAACATTTGGGGAGCCTTTGCACTACGCAATTGCGTTAGATCAAAAACTTGCATCCCATGTTGACCGGCGCCGTCAGAAACAATATATGCGTGATTCTTAAAGACTTTAATGTCTCTCCAAGCAGCCGCATTCGCACCCGCCGTCATCGGAAGATCGCCTACGTAGATCGGATTTTCAGCGTTGGTTACGTCAACGAACGACGTACCGTTGGTCCGGCCCGCTAAGGCGTATTCATGACCTGTTTCAGGGTCTGTCCAGCCCCAAACGTCGTTCATGTGAATTCCTTTTCCGCCGCCCAAGTCTCCAATCGAAACGAAGGAAAGCATGTCCACTTCTGAACAGTCAAATCCTTCAGCTTTTCCGTCTGCACATTTAACTTCTGAGCCTGAAACTGATGGGTAAAGCTCAACGAATGCCGTTTCAAATTCGGCAACCACATTCCAACCGTGGTCGTCTTTTTCTAAAATGAACGCTTTTCCAGCACCACCGTCTGCGCCTCCGGAGCCGACAACTGCGAAATTGTCAGCCACGGCGCTCGCCGTCAAACCTGACGTGGCGCCTTTAGCCAACATTTGAGCATTGGTGAATCCATTTTCGTCGCCGGTATAATGAAAAGCTTGGCCATTGCTACCGACCCATACATCATTGCCGGCGATGCCGGTGTATGATCCTGTGCCACCACCATTGACAAAGAAAGGAAGTAATACGCCGCTAAAACCCCAGCTTCCGCCGCTATTGGAATAAACAACGGCACCGCCGATTCCACCGCCTAGTTGAGGCATACCGACAACGGCCTGATCGGCGGTCATGGCTAAACCTGAACCAAACTGGGAATTGTCAAAAAGGCCGGGGAATTTTTGGAGTTTACCGGCATCTTTCCACGTATCGGTAGCCGCGTCATAGGCGTACGTAAACACATCCCCATGAGGAGCTTTGCCTTCTACTGTTCCGTTGAACGGAGCAGATATGAGCGCCTTGTTTCCGCTGATGGCCAAATTTAGACCGAAAAATCCACCTTCATCGACGTCATCTTGGGTCAATTTGCTGTGATAAGTAAATCCGTTGGCTCCGCGTTTGAACACGAAGACGGCTCCGCGTGTACCGTTGGCGCCAGCCGAACCGATCAACGCAAAATTGTCGGTCAACGCGATGGATCGACCATATGAATCAGCTTCGGCAAGTCCCGGAGGAACGAGCTTCTGTGATTCTTTCCATTCGCCCGCCGCGTTTTTTGTAAACACATAGACGGCACCTGTCGACTTATCTACCAATGTAGCACCAACAAGCAGTGTCGTGTTATCGGCGGCCAATGCGCGACCAAATCGGTCATCTTGACCGTTATTGTCCGAACGCACTAGTTGTGCAGATTCCTTCCATTTGCCGTCAGCACCTTTGCGGTACACGTAAACAGGAGCGTTTTTTGCATTTTGACCCGATTGACCGACGAACACGTCGGAGCCTGAGATTGCAACTGCACCGCCAAAATTCTGTGCATAGGCAGTGGTGCCTGAAGCAACGAGAAATAAAGCAGCAAATAAAGTCCAGAGAGTCTTCTTCATAGCTTGGATTGTAGTGAAGCAACAAACATACTCCGACCCGAGCGGCCGGCGTGGGCACGTTCCAGCGGATTGGCTGGAACACAAACACCCGCACGCTTGTCACGAAAAGAATATCAAAAGGTTACATTTGGACTGTGGAATTCCCCAAGCCTTAAAAAACGCACTGATCAGGCTCGTTGCTGACGAAATACGTTTTGAAGTTGGTTGCTTTTGGATCCATACAACCCCTAAGATTTAGTAATTCAACTTTTCTGAACTCGACGGGGTGACTTTCGCTTTGAAGCGATATATATCC
>CALEEY010000176.1 GCA_937877085.1 uncultured Bacteroidota bacterium | reverse complement strand
CGGCGATTGATCGCTTGATCCGATAGATGAGTTCAGCCTGGTGGCAGAAACTAAAAATTCGGCCATGACTGGGAAAGCTCGCGGGAACACCAAATACCGCGAGCCCACCGAGGCGTTCTTCCACTGAACATTTTCAGCAGGTTCTAGATCATTTCCTTCGAATATCGATCCTTTGTCGTGCGTTTTTAACAGGGAAATGGATAATTGCGAATTTGAACTAACAAAAGCATGTGTTTTTATAAAGAGATCGCCAAACTGAAAAGGTAGCTCTTCGTCAATCAGACGCGAGGCCCCTTGGTCCATTACGGACGTCCGATAACTGACTAAAAAAGACATTAGGTCCACTGCAATCGGGCCTTCAAAGCTTACCCCGGAAACAAACGGAGTAATAGAGCCGGATCCAGCGTATTTTTTTTTATCACCATTTCTACTTTTTACATCAATTACCGACGATATCCTGCCGCCATACTGACTGGTATATCCACCGGCATAGACATCTACGCTCTTCAGAATTTCGGTCGGAAAAGAAGAAAAGAAACCCAAGATGTGAAACGGCTGATAAACCCACATTCCATCCAACAGGACGAGGTTTTGCCATGGCTCTCCCCCTCGAATGAACAGTTGTCCGCCTTTATCCCCGAGCGTTACGACCCCCGGAAGGGTCGTTAGGTAGTTAACGAGGTCACCTGAAATATCAGGCGCCGGTATCATCTCAATATCGGCTGGAGTGATGGTTGTTTGGCCAGCCAGAACACGCGCCGTCCCGGAACGATCCTCATCCTCAACAACGACTTCACCTAGCTCTGTCTCACTCGCTTCAAGCGCTATGTTAATGATAAATCGATCTGATGTACCAATGCGTAAGGTATCGGAATAGGATTCGAATCCTACAAATGTGGCCCTGAGCTCATAGGTGCCCGCCGGAATGCTTGGGATGGCATACACTCCGTCCGCCCCGGATACTGCCCCCAGCCGTAATTCGTTTCGTTGGTACAGGGCAACATTAACCCCCTGAAGGCTTTCTCCATCGCTCTGAGCCACTACAGTGCCGCGAATTAGCGATTGCTGCGCATCGGATCGACCTGCACAGATCACAAACAATCCCAACCACATCGCCAGCCGTATCCATTTATTCAATCTTGCTTTCCCTCGAATCATGCGCTACTTGATAACAATTTCTCTACTGATGACGGACTGCTGCCCAGTACGTTGCTCGACCACTCGAACCGCCAACACGTACGTCCCTGGAGCGACTCCAATCGTCTCCAAAATGAAATATCTAGAATCTGAAGGTCCTTGAACTTGCTGGTCAAATTCTACAGAAACGACGGCTTTTTCGCTCTTTCCGAAGATACGGCCAAGTTTTGGTGTTAACTCTTCGTTCAGCGTGCCCTTTACCAGCGCGGCTTGAAACGAAAGGTCAGAACCTGAGTCTTCCGGCAGCCCGTACGTTTCTAAATAGAGATAGATCGGCGTTCCAGATTCAAAATCGGGACGCGCCACCGGATAAACAGTTTTTCCAAATCGTGTCCAGGTCTGAGCCATTTCTACGGATGTCGGTGAAGCCCCAGAGACCTCTGGAGCATCCAACTCCTCCACCAGTCTAGCAAGTAATAGATCGCTCAAACGGAGTCCTTGCGGTGAAGCGCTTTCAATGTCCATTCGGGACGTCGCAAATCCACGCAATCCTTCAACCTCCAAAGACAATTGATGGGCATCCATATCTAGTTGTTGCACAGCGACTTGAGCGATATCACATGGCATTTCGCTCCAATGTTTTTCCCGATCCTCCAATTTTAAAGAACGTCCATAGGTCGGAATTGGTTGGCCGGTCTTGCGATCAAAAACAGTCACGTAATTTCCGGGGGTTTGGTCTGTCTCGGGAAAACATAAAGGTAAAACTACGAGGCGTTGATCGCCGTCTTCAAACACGGACGCTAGAGTCGTCATTTTTACGCGAGCCGCTTCGCTACTTTGTGAGCGTTCAGGATCATCTCTGAACCATTCCTGGGCGCATTTTTCCATATCAATGCCGCCTCTTCCCCTATCGCACAGGCGATTAGCCTCCCACGTACCGCCTGGTGGACTCCAAAACGCATATCGTTCGGCCTTTACTAAATCCATAAAGACCCAATACCGGTATCCATAATCTAAATAGTAAAATTGGTCATATTCGTTTTCAAATTGCATTTGCATCAGTGGCCATCCATAGCGGATAACTACCTGGCCGGGCTCGGTTTCCCAGCCGCGCAGTTCTGCATTTGGTCTACCCCAAACCAAGTCGGCATAAACCACTCGGGCTCTATGTTCAACCAGTCGTTCATTCGTCGGAGAGCTCCATAAATAGTCTTTTCGGGCCCAGAAATCGGTTGTTGCAGCGCCGGCCCCACCTTCAAATTGCCCCTGTTGTCTCGTACTAGCTATGGTCGAAGGGTCATTGAATGCCCATTGGTCTGCTTCAGGTAGCCTATCCATCCCTCGTTCAAATCGTACCGCGGCTTCTGCAGCATAACCCTGCAAAAACAACGCTAGTCCCGACATTAGATACCCATCTGGTTGATTCGGGAAATCCAGAACGAATTCTTCTGCCGCGGCTCGCATGACATCATATTTTTTTGCCCGTACCGTGGCCTCACCAAGCAATCTAAGCGCAAAAGGTCTAAAAGGACCCGATTCCGACGCTTTAATCAGGTATCCAATGGATTCGTCATTGGTTTTTTTTTCGACCGATTCATCTCGGATTATCGGGACCTCCAAATTGGAACCGCCTTCAGTCGAAAGGAAACGTCCTCCGTTACCTAGGGCCGGGCCTGCTAATGCAATGACTTGGTCTAGGTCTACGCCGGACGGAAATCGAACGGAGTTATTCTGACCGCGATAGTCTTCTAGCTTAATTGAACCCGCCACTAGGTTAGCCATCGGATTTTGCGGATCACTCTGGATGATCTTTTTTGCTCGACGAAGCTGTAATGCGAGCTTTACAGATGGCATAAGGGACATGCCAAAGGAATAGTCCAGCCACAAATCAATGCTTTTTAGATAATCCGAATTGCGAGCTTTCTTCGGGAGGGCATTAAAGGATGCGCGCGCGAGATCGGCATTGGGTACCGGCTTGAAAAGCGACGTTTCCAGGCGCAAAATCAAGGCGTCCTCGTCGTTTGGCCAACGAGCAAGTATTTCGCCAGCCTGTTCTTCTGCCGCTTCCCAGTCGTGGTCTGCCAACGCTTTTTTTCCGATCTCCAGCCGTTCTTCACGCTTTAACCCTTGTCCTCTCACATCCAAAACGAATATGGAGACAACGGCTAGGCAAAAAAGTAACGTTCGACGAAACATGGCGGATTGAAATACTGAATTCGCCCAATGTAGGGATTGATCTAGGTACGAACACGGGGGGCGTTTCTTAATCCCCTCCCTTCCGAAACTCTACTTTCAGGCGATCTAGACGTCTATTGGATTCACGATCGGCGATATCAGCCCGTTTATCGTAGAGTTTTTTACCTTTTCCAAGACCAATCTCAATTTTCGCTTTTCCATTTTTGAAATACAGCTTGAGCGGAACAATGGTGTAACCTTTTTGCCTCGCTGCTTTATCCAGCTTTTCGATTTCTCGCTTATGGAGCAAGAGTTTGCGCGATCGAGTGGGTTCGTGATTGGCACGATTTCCGTGATCATAAGGCGCAATGTGACACCCTCGCATGATCATTTCCCCTCCCTCCACATTGCAAAACGCGTCTTGCAAATTGGCCTTTCCTGCCCGCAGCGCCTTGACCTCTGTTCCGGTAAGCACTAACCCAGCCTCGACACGCTCTTCGATGTGATATTCGAACGTCGCCTTTCTGTTGGAGGTTATTATTTTTAAGGCGTCAGTCATCTTTCCAGTATAAACCTAATCGGTGAAACCTTCCCCATCGTTGGACGGCAAACTGGCGAACACGACTGGTTGAATTTCCGGAGTTACGCCGTAGTAAAACATGTGGTCGCACAACTCCGTCAAACTAGCCACGGCTAAGTCGTCGAGCCGAAAGCGCAAATCATTGAGGACAAAATCTTCAACCTCTACGTCTTTACTCCATTGGGACGCAAAGTCTGCCCGGTGGTCGTCCATAAAAATGAGGGCGTCGCGTATGGTCGTTATAACACTCGGGGTGGCTTCGCCCTTTCGGGTAACAAAAACGGCCCACACAAACGGGTAGTTGGATAATTCGTACCACTCCTGCCCTAGGTCGAGGGTGAGCGCACCGACATCCGCTGCCCCTGGGAGCCCATCGAGCGGAATGGATATCAAGGCATCGGACGCAATCTCGTCAGGTAGAGACACCCGCTCATTTAGCGCGGCTTCTGTACCATAGTGTTCTTTCAGCACGACGGCGGCCACTAGCGCGTTCAAACGACCTTCGACGCCGTGTATAATGCCGATTGTTTTACTTCCCAGTTCAGCTCCCACCGTCAACAACGCATAGGGGTTGTTCCATGTGGATACAGCAACCGCGGGAATGATATCGAACTCTTCAGGGTTGGCTAACGCTACATCGGACGGCATCAATGCTATTTGAGCCAGGCCCTTTTGCAAATCGGACGTGAGCTGTTCTCGCGTTGCCGAGTACACGCTTTTACCGAAGGCATCGGATAATCCTTTAAAAACAGGATACGTGACAGGATTTTTCCAGACGGCGATCTTCATAGCTGGAACCACTCAGATGGGGGTATAAAGGACATTCGGGCCGTCGACGATTTATCGTCGACGGCCCGAATCCTTCAAAAGATATTCAAAAGGTTCGCCGCATCATTCCAATTGGAGCCAATCAGAACGAAGTTTGAGGGAGAGTCTTTGGAGACCCCCTATCTCAACTACCGACGGCGTTCTTTGATACGTGAGGCTTTTCCACGTAGGTCGCGCAGATAGTACAACTTGGAACGACGAACGTTACCAAGCCGAACAACTTCGACCATCGCCAATTTCGGCGAATACATTGGAAATATGCGCTCTACGCCAACGCCATTGGATACCTTACGCACGGTAAACGTACGGCGGGCACCAGAGCCTTTAAATGCAATTACAACGCCTTGGTACTGCTGAATGCGTTCTTTTTCGCCTTCAACAACACGTACGTGCACGTTCACCGTATCACCAGCTGTGAATTCCGGCACTTTATCGTGCTTTTGGGACGTTTCAATAAGATTCATCAAATCGGTAGCCATGGCATACCTCCTACAAGCAATAAGTTAGTATCAAAAATTTCGGTCAGTCGGCCTACTACCTTAACCAAGGATGTACCATGGTAATAGAAGTTTTTTATGCGGAGAAGTCTCCTTGCAGCAACGTGTTATTGCTGCGGATCGTCCAACAAATCGGGGCGCCGTGTACGGGTCTTTTCCAATCGTTGTTGATCCCTCCATTCATCAATGCGTTTGTGATCTCCTGAAAGCAATACCTCTGGAACCGTAAGCCCATTAAAATCGGCCGGTCTAGTAAAGGTGGGAGCATCCAGAAAACCATCCTGAAACGAATCCGTCAACGCAGATGAGGTATCACCAAGAACACCCGGCAAAAGCCTCGCAATTGCGTCAACAAGAACCATTGCGGGTAGTTCCCCCCCGCTCAGGACGTAATCTCCAATTGAAATTTCTCTAGTTATGAGCGAATCCCTAACCCTTTGATCGACACCTTTATAATGCCCGGCCAATAGCACAACTCTGTTTTTTAAGGACAGTTCATTGGCCATGGACTGGTTGAAAACTTCACCGTCTGGAGAGAGAAAAATAACTTCATCTATTTCTCCTTCAATGGTTTTCAGGTATTCAATGCAAGCAAAAATTGGTTCTGGTTTCAAA
>CALEEY010000175.1 GCA_937877085.1 uncultured Bacteroidota bacterium | reverse complement strand
AATCCTTGGTTGTTAGGGTGTCCTTCCGATTCGGGGCCACCGAGACCCCATTTTCCAATAAAACCTGTCGTGTAACCAATCGGTTTCAACATTTCAGCTATAGTGAACTCGGCGTCTCGGAGAGGTAGTTGCCCCTCGGGTTCATCAGGACCCCATCCGCCCATTTCGAAATTATCGCGGATGTAGCCTGTTCCGGTATTTTTTCCGGTCAACAGGGTACCTCTGGAAGGCGCACAGACCGGACTGCCTGAGTAGTGCTGCGTGAAGCGCATGCCTTCGCTCGCAAGTTGATCCAAATGAGGCGTGCGAATAATTTTTTGGCCGTAGGACCCTAACTCGTTGTAGCCCAGATCGTCAGCGAGGATATAAATGATATTAGGCTTGGTTTTTTCAGCCGCGCAACCTGTGAAAATCAAGCCGGCGAGCAAGCATCCAGCGAAAAGGACGACGATTATCAGTCTCATGAGGGGTGCTTGGTCTTAATGTACTGGCAAGATTGGGTAATCAACTCAATCAGAATGGTTTCGTCGATGTCGGACAATCGCTTTAAACACAGACACGATTTTCCTGTTTTAAAGGACCCGAGGCGATCTCAAAAAGTGATGACCGAACTTAGTATGCAGGTATCTAAAACGCAAAAACCGCTTAATCTAAAACGATATACGGCCCCGTTGACCCGGCCCTAGGCAAGAAATTTCGTATCTAAAGGCAACGAGATCGAGCCATGGGAGCCCATCTACGCTTCGATTGATCGACACCAGATGTTCATGGTCTCCCAGCCATTGGGCATTCTGCAGTTGTTGACCAATCGTCCGGTGTAGTCATATCCAAGGCGTTGAAAAACGCAATTGACACCGACCACGTCGGCTCTGGCCATCGAGAATGTGGCATTGATTCGTGGATGCTGTTTCAGGGTGTCGTGAAGAGCTCCAATCGCTGCTGACGAAAGTCCACGGCCCCGCTGGTCAACGACCGTCACGCAATCGGTTATCTCGGCCACTTGCCGCCCAACATCGAGTTCGGCTGAAGCTACTGCTACCAAGCGCTTGTCGGTATCTTCAATGACCTGGAACAGGGTTTGAAGAGTAGCGATCTGTCGGAAAAGGTTCTCCTCAGAGATATCACTTGCATATTCCTCGAAAACGCTGTTCATCAGCAGGGATATTCGTTCGGAATCGCCGGGGGCCGCAGGCCGGGATGTGTATCCTTCTGGCAAGGAAGGGGCCGCCCGTTCTTTCGACAGGGCAATTTTGAGGGCTTTATCGTGATCGTCCTTTCGGATCTCTACAGCCCGTTCTTCCTCGGAATAGCGCGACCAGAGTACCGCCTCCGCTCCATCTGTAAAGAAGCCCCGGATTGCAGCCTCGCGATGGAACCCCGCTTGAATCCATTGGGCGTCTTCAGCGCCCGGTTCTTCACGCGCATACAAAGTTAGTTTCGAAAACCGATCACCGGTTTCCAACTCCTCGATGAGACCAATGGCCGGCTCGCTGCCAATGAAGGCCTCAGCCGTCACCTCAAAGAGCCTGATTCGCTCGTTGTGAAAGTCAAACGTCGATAGTGAGTCTCCCAAAGGGTCAGCTAGTCGAAGGTGGCGAACGAGAGGTTCTTCGCTGTTACGGCCCGGCGAGCCTAGCGTGATTTGGATGGAATTCATAAGTACCTGTACGGTTTAATGTGCGTTGGCCAAACGCTGAAATTCAGCTGCTTTTAGCACGACTTAAACTTTAGTGCGCTTCAAACCGCACGCGAACCTATCAATATAACCGGATGGTCCCTGTTCACAAGTTTTGGAGTCCGCCATAACGGTTATTGGCGAAATCTTCGGGACAAACCGACCAAATGGGCTCGAATGCCGCTATTTGGGCATGACGTCACTCCGATGCATAGGAGACGCGCCAGATCTTCCGCTTAAAGGGAGGCGGCGTGTTTATGTCGGAAGCGGACGGATAGTAACGCAAAATGCCCTGGCTAACTACGTTAACCAGGGCATCTGCGGTCCGGACGAGACTCGAACTCGCGACCTCCTGCGTGAC
>CALEEY010000174.1 GCA_937877085.1 uncultured Bacteroidota bacterium | reverse complement strand
CTGCGACAGTGCGAACACCCGTCATCGCGCTAACTTGAACGATTTGGCCAGCTGAAATATGGGTAAATGAATCGTGTCGAGACAGCCAAAGTTCTGTGATTTTAGCCACACGGTGCACAATGAGAGCGAGCGGTATAAAAAGGCTCCACTTTCCAATGTTTTTTTCGGCAAAAAACTGAATCACCGGTTCCGAAAAGGAAAGAACGGCTAAAAGGAGTAGGCAGGTCAGGAACGAGGTAGCCACAGCCAAGAGATACGCATGGGCGGATTGGCGTTTATCCTCAGGAAGCATGAGTGCGTCTTCAAATCGAAGCGAGGCTACCGGAATCAAAATGGTGGTCCAGGACACGATGTAATCTACCACACCCCAGTACTCGTCGGCATACATGCGCATCAGGACGAGGCTTGCCAAGTATCCGATGACAAGTGCCACCCCTTGGCCTGAAACCAACTTTAGTACCGGAGCCCGAAAGTCGGAATCGGCAAAAAGGGTTGAAATGCGCTGTTTTAAGGTCAAAACGTTTCGTTAATTTGAGAAAGAATCGATCATTTTAGGCTCATAAATGCACCAAACAGGTGAGCACCAAGCGGGCGAACTTTCAGACCATGCGTCTGATATAGGTAGCGGCCGTAGAATGTAGTCAATGTCTGTGAGTTCCGGTGTGGAAACCCAGTAGGATGGTTTCGATGCTACATAGGCCCGATCCATCTGGTGCATCAAATCGGTTCCGCCCGGACTAGTTGTCTGGACGGGGGCCACGAGTAGCAATCGACGAAGCCATTCCTCAGATTCCACGGTTGTGAAGGGGAATGCCTTGAAATTGACGTATTGGGCCCTTGAAGTCTGTATTTGGAATCCAGATAGGGACGGAGGCACCGCGAATAATGCGTTTTGCGGGGTGTGCTGAGTTATCCATGTGGCTGTTTCATGATCCAGTACGCTGACGGCCGCGGGCTGGGCCGCTGGGTTTGAAAGCAGCAGACCGTACCAATGGCGCCCGACCATCACCGAAAGAACAAGGAAAAAGATGGCGAAACCCAGTGATTTGGAACTGCTAACCATAAGATCTAGCAGGCGTAAAGTGTTATTTGGTAAAAAATAAACAGCCAGCGATATACAACCCAAAAGACTCAATATGCGCACAAATACGGCGATATTGAACGGCTGCAGGCGGGTTACGAGGCCAAATTCAACAGGGCCTATAAGAACAGCAGAAAAGCCTAAGACGAGTAGCGAGATTCCCAAAAGTAGCAAAATGGACGTTCTGGTCGTTCCACGAGAAAAACGCGACGTATCGAACCAAAAGGAAAGGCCCCCGAAGAGCAGGATGGCAGCGAACTTAATCCAGGAAATGATTGAAAATGAAGCGGGCAAATAGTGATGCGGTGCTCGAATATGAGTTAGGATCTGATCGGAGCCGTCCGCGAGGTTAGAAGGGGCTCCCAGATTAGAAAAGACCACGACCATTGGAACGGTCACGATGGCCAATGGGAGAACGAATCGAACGGCCTTCTTGGGGTGCTCCAGGATGAGGCAGGCGCCTAGCAGTGCTCCGATTTGGATTCCGACCAAGGGGTGAACGAAGAGCGCACCACAGCTCAAGAGGGCGGCCGTGGTGTACCGATGCCGCAAAAAACGGTCGAGCGACCAGAACCCAAAGGCCCAGGCGGTGGATGAAGGAACCAGCATGGCATGAAACACATCGTTTCCGCCCGGATTCCACCGAGCGGTCAAAACGGTTGCAGCAATCACAAAGAGGAAGGATGTTAACTTGTTGTTGTACAACAAGTAGCTAATGTTGTATAGCGCAATGGTTAAGGCCAGCCAAGTGGCTACATGGAAGGTTAAAACGACCGTCCAAATGGGCATTACAAACGAAAAGAGTCCGATAACACCCGCAAAGATGGTTCGAACACCAAACTCGGAAGCCTGTTGATTTACAAACCAATCGCGGACAAAAAGATCGGGGTTGAGCCACTTCATGACCAGCGGGATAAATTCATCCTGATCGCTGAAGCCAAACTGGTAGCCAAACCTGATGT
>CALEEY010000173.1 GCA_937877085.1 uncultured Bacteroidota bacterium | reverse complement strand
GGCGATTGAAAATCGCCCCTGCCGCCCCGCCCTCTCCTTTTTATGCCAATTTGAGAGACCAGCATAGAGACCAGCATAGAGTGGTCTGTTACGATGCGCCTTTTTTGAATTGAAGGAATGGGAGTAGCATCGCCGCCATCAAAACGATCAAAATCCCCTCCAAAATGGGGATGTACCACGGCCACTCGGGAAAATAGTCCATGACGGTGGCTACGGCGGGCTTATCCACCACATACAAATAGTTGGCGCCGATGGCCCGATCAATGAAATAGACCACCAACGCGTACGCGTTCAGTCCAAGGAACGCGTTGACTGCCGACTTGAACGTCGGGCGGTACTTTTCGACAAAAACGACCCATAATCCGCAAATAACCAATAAACTGTGCGTAATCATGGTCGAAACAAAGCGAATATGGGGAAACGTTTCGTGGGCGTTTGGGGTGATAATGGCTTGAATAGCCCCAGCAATGCCCAAAAAGTACATCAACCCATACACTCTTCGGTCCTCAAACCACAGCCCATACATACTGACCCAAATCATAGCGCTGCACAGATGCAGGGGAAGATTTATATCGGTCGTCCAGACCCCGTGCCAAAGGTGCCAAACCTGCCATTCGATCTCAAAAAACAGAAATACGAGGGCCATACTCACCCGTATTCGGCGGCGAACACGGTCGTTGGCTGCCATTCCCTTCCGAATAAGCATGAGCCCAATAACGGCTAAAAAAGCGCTGGTCACTAAATGGACCGTTCCAAACAGTACAAACGGGTTATGTGGCTCAGGAAAATTGCCGAAAATGGTGTCCACGGAGTCACTGGTTTAATTCGACCCCAAATGTAGGCTCCCTTCCGCGTTTTGTCCATTCAGGACGACCAATTTCATAGTCACAAACGTTGGATTCCCACACAAAAAATGCCGCTGCTACTTCACTTCGTGCTCTTTGAACAGCTCTAGATCGTATTGCTCAAAATAGAATTTGTGTTCTCCACGAGCTTTTACGTATGGAATCACAAAACTTCGACAGTTGGTAGGCTTTAATTCGAGCAAACTGCTCCTCACCATTTCCGAAATAGGACGGGATGAAAAAACACTCCAATCGTGCCCCACATGGGCGGGTTCGCAAAGAATGACCGTCGCCCCGATGTCCAATAGGCGAACAATAGCTCTAAACCGATTGTTTTCGCTCGATCTATGCACCAAAGCGTTTAGGGCTTGATCTTCCGACCTTTGCCCTTCCGACTTTTGTCCTATCGGGCCTTGGCTCTGGCCTTGGCCTTGCCCCCGTCCAAGCCCCTGTGGATTGAAATTAGTCACGAGCAAGCTGTCCGCAGGCATGGTTACCAATGTCTTAAGGATGGCGTCACGGCTGGACAGCAGGGTAGATTGAATATCGTCAGGCGATTCGGATCCTTTGCTAAAAAACCATCCGGGGCCTTGAACGACCGCAGCCAACATCTTTGCAGCCGCCTGGTCTTCCAGAGACGACCCTCCAATGGCACCACTTTCAAGGTCCGTAGCCGCCAAATACCCGCGGTAATGACGTGGGGCACCGGCCAGGCTTCCTTGCAATTCGTCAGAACGAAAGGGTCTTTCTGATGCGGATTCGGGGAAATCCAACAAAGTTGGCTCCTCAAAAAAGTATTTAATGATGCGCATGCGGAAAGAAGGGTATATTTTGCGTTGTCCGAACCCAAAACCAAAATACGACTTCAACCCATCTTGATTGTACTTCGCTCCATTTGGGCCTGGTTTTCTATATCAGCCCTGATTGTCGTCTGGCTACCTGTCATGGCAATAACTCATTGGTCTGACCGATCGGACCCAGGAAAATACCGAACGGGTCGGCAGTTTCGCCGATTGGGATATTTAATGGCATCCGCAAATCCAGCTTGGGATATTCGCATCAGCGGAAATTATCCAAAGTCGATGCGAAACCCTTATATCGTGGTCTGCAACCATCAATCGTTCGCAGATATTCCGATTGTAAGTAGACTTCCTTGGGATATGAAATGGGTTGGCAAAGACACCCTCTTCAACATTCCTGTTTTGGGGTGGATGATGAAAATCGCTGGCGACATTCCTGTTGCTCGTGGCGACCGCAGGAGCCGCGCCCAAGTCATGATAGACACGAAAGAGCGCCTTGCACAAAAAGTGAGCGTAATGATTATGCCCGAGGGCACGAGAAGCCCAGACGGGCGCGTGGGAGAGTTCAACGATGGAGCTTTTAAATTGGCCCTCAAGCTCGGAATCCCAGTGCTTCCCATTGCATTAGACGGATCCTTCGACGCTTTACCCAAAAGTGGATGGCTGTTTGGCTCAGGATCTATCATCAACCTACATGTTTTTGACCCCATTCAGCCCTCCGATTGGGAAAACAACGGAGCGGGAATGTGCGAGCACGTTCGCAAAACCATTATCGGGAAGGTCGCCGCTTGGCGCGACGTGGCTCCGGAAACAGTGGACAGCCTCACGATTCTCGCTGGGTAGTCAATTGGTAAAGACTCCGCAAAAAAGCGCGATACCAAGACCAGGTTGGAACCACGGGATTGCAAAACGCATTGATGCACCGTATTTACTGACCGCAGGTGCTCAACCAGAAGGGCATCGGCTTCTTTTTATTGCCCTATAGCTCAATTGGCAGAGCGTCGGATTCTGGTTCCGGAGGTTCTAGGTTCGACTCCTAGTAGGGCAACATTGAAAGTCCCCGCACTGATTGCAGTGCGGGGACTTT
>CALEEY010000172.1 GCA_937877085.1 uncultured Bacteroidota bacterium | reverse complement strand
TGACGACAGGGAGCTCAAACAATATTCCGACCCCAAACGACCAGAACGTCACCATCTCGAAGTATTTGGTAATATCGAATTCGTTGACGATTTCGGGCGAAATGGAATACGCGGCAAAAAACTGAAGAGCCAGTGGAGTTAGGACAAAATATCCAAAACAAAGACCTAGAAAGAAAAAGAAGGAAGCAAAGAAAGCAGCAAATCGAAGGCCACTTTTCTCATTGGGAAACAGTCCCGGCTCAATGAATTTCCACAGATAATAGATAAATACTGGCGTTCCAATAATGGCACCAACCGCCAAGACAGTGCCCCAATCCGCGAAAAACTGTCCTGTAACGGTCCGGTTCTGCAGCACAAATTCCGTAGTCTCAATTCCGAAAACTCGGTAGCTGATAAAATCCGGCTTCTTGGGTCCTAAAAGGATGTTTTCAATTACCCAACCCCGAAAAAAAGCGGCTACAACGGTAAAGAAAATGACACCGCCAATCCCTTTGAAAAGCGTCCATCGGAGCTCTTCTAAATGATCCAGAAAGCCCATTTCCGCTTCCGATTTAGGATCTACAACCGGAAGGTTACCTGCGGCACCATCTCCGCCGGAGAGCGCATCGACTTTACTAAGCTTTGCTTTTTTCTTATTTCGCAGAAATGAAATCATGGTCGTATCAACGGAGGAAAAATGTTTGGGATCCAATCATTCTCCTTCCCTCAAATTTAAATCGAGAAGGGAGTCTACCCAGAGGCCATGATCTTCTAGTCTGCGCCGTCCGCCACTCCATGCAAAATTGAACAGGCACATCATGCCTACGACCCTAAATCCATCCTGCTGCAAAAGTGACACGGCTTTCAGAGCAGAACGACCGCTATTGAGGATATCGTCAATTAAAACGACGGGCCGTTCCCTAACAATCGGTCCTTCGACGAGCCGACGCCGCCCGTGAGGCTTTCTCTCATCCCGAATAAATCCCCCCATAAATGCTGGGGAAAACGATGATGCTACCACCGAGGCAACCAAGGCGTACGATCCAAATCCAAACCCGACCAATTGATCGATATTTTTGGCCCTGAGCCTCTCGCCCAGTACGTGCCCGACCTCCGGCATCAAATTCCCGCTAAGCATAGGAATGCGCGTATCCAGCAGCCAACCAATAGGCTGTCCTCGAGGATCGGTTATTTCTTCCTGATCGCTTCTGACCAACGCCAAATCATAGAGTCGGCGGCCTAGATCAACCAAACCATTGTACGTCGTTGAGGACAAATCAGACATGGAGATATTACGCCGTTACAAAGTCATAGAGAGGATACCGAGCCGTAATCTCGTGGATCGAGCCCTTGACATCCCGGATAGTCGATTCATTATGGGGGTCAGAAAGCACCCGGTCGATCAAACCGACGATGTTCCTAAAATCATCTTCATTTAACCCCCGAGTAGTCATTGCTGGAGTTCCAATTCTGATTCCGCTGGTCACAAATGGGCTTTCCGTGTCGTACGGGACCATGTTTTTATTGACGGTGATGTCCGCAGCCCCCAATACAATTTCAGCATCCTTTCCAGTAATACCTTTGTTTCTGAGGTCTATTAGCGATAAATGATTGTCCGTGCCCCCCGATACCACGTCGTATCCGCGCTCCACAAACGCATTAGCCATGGCTTTTGAGTTTGAAATTACTTGCTTGGCATAGTGGGTAAAACTGGGTTCTAGAGCTTCGCCAAAGGACACTGCCTTGGCTGCAATGACATGC
>CALEEY010000171.1 GCA_937877085.1 uncultured Bacteroidota bacterium | reverse complement strand
CGCCACCAAGTTTAAACTCACTTTTAATCCCGAAAAGGCTCTGCCCGCCTCGAATCAGGGTTGAAGGGGTCTGCAAAAACACATTTCCCGCTTCAATTTTCTGAATGATTTCGTCCTCGTAGCCGGTATACTCGAGTTTGAGTTGATTTTGGAAATCAAACTGATTCCTAGAATCATAATTGACATTAATTCGGAGTTTGTCTCCAATCGTTCCGGTAATTCCCAGACTCAAGTCTTGCTTGAATTCCGGGTCCAACTGACTTGGCTTACCCGTAATGGAGACTTGTTGATCGCTTTTACGATAGTCAAAACCAGCCTTAATGTCGGCTGTGCCGTTTACGCGAAGATCGACATCGCTCGTTCCAAAAATCGTACTAAAAGCGCTCTGGCGCCCTCCAGGAACTACAATGTTAAATCCAAGGCCACCTCGGCTCTTCCGTTGCTGCTCTCTACTACGCTGCAAGATCATCTGCTGCCAATTCTGCTGGAGATCCTTTTCCATTCTGGCATTTCGATAAGCAGCATAGTCCAATTCAACTGGAAACCGGACATCTTCTTGGCCAACTTGTTCATGTGTCGTGTACGACAACGCTGTTGTATCAAAGACTACCTTGTATTGCCAAAAGCGACCCAGAGGGGCAGAAAATGGAAGCCGGTCCTGCGGGGCCAATCGAGCAGTCCTAATATCGCCCTTAAATGCCGGGACGTATTTGAAAACAAGTGCGGAATCTGGAAGCCAGAGGGAGTCGACTAACTGACCTAGGGAATCTGTCAAAAGGCTATCTAGGCCGAGGCTGTCCAAACCGAGCGTGTCCACGGCTACCGAATCGGTATCTGCGCGCGCCACATGCATGATGGATGCCCGCCAAACGGACGGATCGCTCTTCGTAGAAGCTGCGCTTACCCAAACCATCGAAATCACAAATAGGCCCAATACGGCAGAAAGCACGTATTTCATGGGCGAACGTGAACGATGAGCGCTTGAAGCCTTAACGGCGATGTCTTCTGTTGGAATAAGCACGTATTAACAACCGCGGCCATTACTGCAGGTTAGTTCTGAGCAATCGGCCTACTATCTAGGGATTAATAATTTAGAATAGTAACGATAGAAGCGTATACGAATCAGAAGTTCTGTTAGAAACGTGCTTTTTTAAAGGGGAATGGGCTGGGATACCCAACCTATTCCATCTGTCCTGTATATCGGCTGAAACAGTAACCTTTATAATGGGCTGCACCGATTTGAGGATCGGTCGGCTTACCGTACAGGTCATCAATTGTTCTGCCTTTGGAACACATGCAATCTTTAATCCATATGCTTAATACGAACCGAAACCCCGAACTACCTAACCGGAAGCAGGGCACTCTGGTTTGCCTTGGTCCGCAGAAATGAAAAAATACATGAAAGGATGCGATTAAACATCTTTTGTTATAGGCGCTAAACCGGATTATAGCCTCAAAAAATGCTCATGTATGGAATTTAGAGGCATCTCCAGGAATTAAATCGGACACCCCTCACTTGTTCAAAATTGAGAAAAAGAGTAAAAAAAGTATGGATTCTTCAAAATTGGTGGTCATAACGGGAAGCACGGGTCGGTTGGGAAGTGTTTTAGGAGCCGGATTTGTCCGGGCGGGTTACCGAGTGGTTGGCCTCGATCTCAACAACGACCTGCCGGCCGCGTGGCCGTTGATTCAAGCGGACGTAACGGACGAGGCTTCTATCGAAGCCGCTTTCAGTGAAGTAGTTAGCCAATTTGGGTCGCCAAACGCCGTCATTCATACCGTGGGCATGTGGGGAATGTCGTCCTTTACAGAGACTAAGCTTGCGGACTGGAATTTGTTGTTGAAATTGAATTTGACTTCCAGTTTTCTGGTTTTCAAACATGCGATTCAATCGATGGGAGGAAAGGGGAGTTTGATTGGCATAGCCTCGCGCCAAGGAGCCGTCAAGGGTGCTAGTCAGCAAGCCGGGTACTCGGCATCAAAAGGAGGCTTGGTTCGGCTGATTGAGGCTATTGGGGCCGAATATGAGGGCACCGATGTCCATATTCACGGCATTGCCCCCTCTACGATATTGTTTGAGGCCGAGCAAACAGGTGGAGTTCAAGTGGCTGAGTTGCTAGAACACTGCCTCCGTTTAGCGAACGATCAAGGTAAAAAGACGAATGGGATGATCTTAGAAGCTTTTGGAAACGGATAATCTACCACTGCCTACATCTCACATTGGAAGTCGATTTGCAACCCCCGTCGCTTAATATCCTCTAGGAATGCCGGCACGGGGATAATGCTTTCTGGTCCAGAAACTCCTCCTCCGGGAATGGCCCCACTCGCCAAACATACGGCGATAGACGCTGCAGGGATGCCCGTACAGCGCTGAATGGCACTTACCTGCCGATCTTCTTGGTAGATATCGACCAGTTCATAGGAACAGGTCACTCTTTTGCCATCTTTAAATCCTGAGGCAGAAGCGCGCACGAGGACAACATCCTCAAATGGCCCCCCGAGCCGCTGCTTGAGGCGCCGGGCCAACACGTCTCGATAAGTAAGATGTGTTTGCGCATCAATGGCTCGTTTCTCCCCGAATCCCAGTGACAACAAAAATGCCATTTGCTCCGCATGGCCTGGCCATCTGACCGATTTGTGGGATAAGCTTTTGAGTTGTCGGTTAGATAATTTCCACAACGTTTCGAGATCGCCAGCCGTGTAAAAAGCCTCCATGTTCGAATAGTCACTGCCGAAGGAGAGGTGCTCGATCCCTGTAAGTGGGGTTTTTAGGATCAATTGGCCATCTTCAACCACTCTGACTTCGTTGGTGTAATCGTCCAAAAGCTTTTCGGCCGACCACCCAATTCTGAAATTGAAAGGCGGCTGCGGATGGAGCGGTACATCTCCAACCCAAATGTTAGCTGACTCCGGTTGATCCAGATAACTAATGGCGGAATGACATAAAATATGCACCAGCCCTGGGTCCAAACCGCACCCTGGAACCACCCAAATTCCTTTGTCCTTTGCCAAAGGAGCCAGCTTGGCCTCTTCTCGAACAATGGCCGCTGCACTTCCCAAGTCGCAATAGTGGCTTCCTGCGTTCACGGCAATAGTCGCGAGCAAAGGATTGACTTCAGGAGAAGAGCAGCCCACCACGCAATCGCTGTCTTCTAAGACGGCCATAAGCGTGCGTTTATTGCGCGCATCTACGTTGACAGTCCGAACTTTTGGACTGTCTAGACGCCGTTGCAATTGATCTAAAGCCGAAGATCTCGCGTCACAAATGCGGATTAGTTCGACATCATCGTTGGAAACCAGTTCATGGGCAATGGCGGAGCCCATGTTTCCGGCCCCTACAATCGAAATTTTCATGTAGATCTTATGGGTTCCAAGGTTATCTCACAATGCTCGACCGACTGGATCCGCCAAAATAGGACACCGCGAAGGTTGCCGAACCAATCAATACCATCAATAATACAGAATATGCAGCCGCGGCACCAAAATCATACAAACGGAGTTGCGAAAGGATCTCTACTGAAATGGGTCGATTGTCGAAAACATACAATAGAATAGAAGACACGAACTCGCCCAATGCGGTTACGAACGTGAGCAACGTGCCAGCCAAAATTCCGGGCATTATGGAGGGTAGAACAATCTTGCGAAAGGTCGTTAAGCCACCCGCACCGAGATCCTGCGAGGCGTCCGTTAGGCGGTCGTCGTAGGTTTCTAAGGCAGCTACCGTAGAGCGGACAATGAGGGGAATGTGCCGAATAAAATAGGCCAATGGGAGTAGCCACAAGCTACCCACCAATACGGCTCCTCCTGACAAAAGGCTTGGATTACTAAAGGTCACAATGAGGTTGATGGCGATCACCGTGCCAGGAATTGCAAATGGCAGAATAGAAAGAAGACGAACAAAACTTCTTCCCGGAATGCGGCCTTTTACAATAAAAATGGCCGCTGAGACACCGAAAAGGAGGTTGGCCAGCGTGGCGGCAAACGCCATCTGGAGGCTATTGAAAATGGGTTTGGCCACGTCTGCCTGACTAAATAGGCTGAGATAATTTTCAAAAGTATATGCTTCGGGCAAGATCTGCCATGTCCAGCTACCTTCTTTAACAAAAGAAATCAAAATGATGGTCAAAATGGGCAACGCCAGAAACACGATAATCAATACGGCGGCCGCCAGAGCTACAAACCGAGCGGCTCCAGATCGAACGGGTATGGGAGTGGGAGATGAACCCTTTGAGGCTGTCGAAACGTGCGCACCTCGTCGATTGAGTTCCATGAGTAACAAAAAGAACAGACATATCAGCGTCAGCACCACCGAAACAGCAGCCGAGTACTCCAAATTACCGTTTACTTTATAGTTGTAGATCTGCAGGGTGAGGAAATTTTCGGTACCCGCAAAGAGTAGCGGCGCCGTAAACGAAGCCATGGATATCATGAAAACCAGCAGCGATGCGCTGACGAGGGACGGCTTCAAATGGGGCAGAATAATGAAGCGAAATGTTGTTGCAGGATGCGCTCCTAGATCTGCAGACGCTTCCAAGAGGCTTCTATCGACGTTTTTAAGGGCCGCAGAACAAAACAAATAGAAATAGACATACATCGAATAGACGTGAACAAGCCAAACCGCCCACATGCCTTGGAATGAAAACGGGACCCCATCCAGAGAAAGGATAGCTTGTAGCCCCCGTGGCAAAATGCCACTTTCACCATATAAAAAAAGAAAAGCGAGGACGCCCACGAGGGGAGGCAGGGCAAGGGGTAGCGCGGCCATGGCTACGAGTACCTTTTTGAGCGGAAATTCGTAGCGAAAAAACAGGTAGGACATGGTCGTACCCAGTAGGCCTGCCCCAATCACCGTCCAAATGGAAATCCAGACGGAGTTGAAGAGCGCCCGACTATTACTGGAAGAAAAGCTGCCAAATAGCTCGAACAACAAAGGAATTTTGAGCCCTGAAGCGAACAACTGCAGGGATGGCCAAAGCACGTATCCGAGCAAGATGAGGGATAACGAAATCAGAAAAATCCAATTCCCTGATTTGGAAATCAGCCCCCCTGGAGACTTTAAATTTGAAATGGATACGTTCATTTTCCTTAAACAGGCACCCGGGCTTCGAGGGCCCGAGTCAGCGTAGCCTCATCGGTAAACTCTAGGTCGCTACCAATTGAAATCCCTTGGGCCAGCCGGGTAACTTTGACGCCAAAGGGAGAAACTAACTGTGAGATGTAATAGGCCGTGGTATCGCCCTCCACGCTCGGGTTCACTGCCAGAATGACTTCCTTTGGTATGGAAGACTCAAAAGCCCCAGCATCTTGCCCTTTCCCGTTAACCCGGGCTATTAATTCCCTGATTCTTAGGTCTTCAGGACCGATTCCATCTAGTGGCGAAATCGCGCCCCCCAAAACATGATACACACCATTAAAACCGTTGGTGCGTTCGATGGCCATGACATCGTTAGGCTCCTCTACGACGCAAATGATATCATGATTTCGTTTGGTCGAAGCGCAAATAGGGCAGGGGTCGTTATCCGTAACGTTAAAACAAACGGAGCAGAAAATAACCTTTTCCTTCACTGCGATCAGTGCTCGGGCCATTTGCTCCACTTCAGATTTGGGCAGTTTCAGGACAAACGCAGCCAGCCTACGGGCTGTTTTACGGCCGATTCCCGGAAGGCGAGCAAACTGATCGACCAAAGACTCGACCGTTTCAGAGGTAAATTGCATAGAGATGGATATTAAAGGCCGAAACGCCCTAAGTCCATGCCAGGAGGTAGAAGACTTCCTGCTGATTTTGCCATCTCTTGCTTGGCAATTCCCGCCGCTTCTTCCAACGCCTTATTGACACCCGCCATAATTAGGTCTTCCAATAATTCGACGTCGGCCGGATCTACCACTTCTTTTTCTATTGAAATCGACACGATTCGTTGCAATCCGTTGGCTGTGACTTTGACCATTCCACCACCCGCTTCGGCCGAAACAGTCTTCGTTCCTAAGGCGGTTTGCGCCTCAGCCATTTTTTTCTGCATTTCTGCCATTTTGCCGATCATATCAGCCATGTTCAAACCGTCGCTCATTCTAATGTTGATTTAAGTGGTTGAAACGCCTGTTAAGCGTAGAAATACTGGTTACAAGTTGAATCGAAAGGTAGCGCCTGCTGGCTACCATACAATTTCGCCACCAAAACGCTCCACTAAGGCTCGCACTGCCGGAAAGTTTTGACACAAATGTTCAAGAGATTCACGAATGGACGATTCCGAAGCCGGAATCACCTCTTTTTCAGACCGCGACCTTTCAATTCGAAAAGCGATCCCTTCAATTTTGAATCCCGTCAAATCGTTTAATCGGTGCGTCAGTTTGACCCGTTCAGATCGGATGGCTTTCGCATGAAAGTCGTCAGGAACGCCTAAAAAAACTGTTTTAGAATCGAATGCAAAAATAGCGGCTTGGTTTAGAAAAGAACCGAGTTGCTTCTCAGATTCCATGACGCCTTGAACCAGTTCGACCCAAGCCGTTTTTAGGGTTCTGATCTCGTGGGATTCCTCATGCAGCTGCTCGGAGGATTCCGACTCTTCTGGTTCCAACACCATGATGTCTTCGTCCTGGACCAATTGAGCTTCCGTGTCAGGCCTTTGTTTTGGACTCCTGATGGCCGGGGCATCAAGAAATAACGAGAGATCGTTCGGTGAAGGAGCCATGTCCGGCTCTACCGTTGCTCGAGGAGAGGGGGGAGGAGCCGATGGCAGAATATGCTCGGTGTCGATGTCTTTTTCGAAGTCAAGTCCAAGGCCCTCTTCGGGTTCAGAAACCGCCGGAGAAGACGCCGCTGCGGTCGGTTGACGACCGGAAGCCTTTTCAGTAGGTCGAACTTCTGGACCGGAAGCCGCTTCTGGTTTTAATTCCGTCCGACCTTCAGAGGATGCGATCGTTGGCCGGCGAGGGGGCTCCTTCTTTTTATGGTCGAAGCTGGCAGCATTTGGATTCGAAATGGGATGTGCCCGTGGTGTAACCTCGGGTGATGGGCTTTGCTCGATTCGAATGGTGCCCGTCAGCGCCATTTTCTCCAATTTATTAAGTTTGTCTAGAGCACTTCGAATGTCTACGGAGTTTGGAATACTCACCATTCGCAGTAGTGCCATCTCTAATCGCAGCCTAGGTTGTCTTGAAAGACG
Source organism: uncultured Bacteroidota bacterium (assembly GCA_937877085.1). Classification (GTDB taxonomy): domain Bacteria; phylum Bacteroidota; class Rhodothermia; order Rhodothermales; family UBA10348; genus UBA10348. The sequence continues at coordinate 11,833 of CALEEY010000171.1, read as the reverse complement.
GAGAGAATCCGAAAGCTCGCCCACAATGTGAATCAATGTTAGCAGCGTCGATTCTGAAAAATCTTTGCAGTGAGCCTTCAATTTCTTGCGATCTGACTCTGTTGCTTCAATAAGTCGAGGATCGTCCACGCTAATGGCGACCATCAGATTTCGGATGTGCTCGGCTAGACCATCAACAAATTCCTGCAAATCGTATCCAGAACGAACCATGCGGTCGACAATCATGATCACATCCGCACTGCTGCCAGAAACAATGGCTTTGGTCACCTCGAAATAGACATCTGCGCTTACAACCCCAAGCGCTGCAATCAATTCAGGATAGGTGATGGTCGTCCCACAAAGAGAAACGGCTTGGTCGAAAACCGAGAGCGCATCCCGAAGTGCGCCGTCGCCCTTGCGGGCGATGAGCATCAAGGACTCTTCATCGACAGCTATGTCTTCGGTGAGACAAATGTGACGAAGGCGCTCAACGGATTCCTGAGTCGCGATACGACGAAAATCAAAGCGCTGGCAGCGAGACTGAATCGTAGGAAGAACCTTATGCGGCTCTGTAGTAGCAAAAATGAACATGGCATGGGGAGGCGGTTCTTCCAATGTTTTGAGTAAAGCATTGAAGGCCGCATTCGACAGCATATGCACCTCGTCGATGATGTACACTTTCATCCGGTTGCCTTGAGGTGGAATGCGAACCGTCTCCCTGAGATCTCTAACGTCTTCAACTTTGTTGTTGGACGCCGCATCGATTTCAATGATGTTCATGTTTCGACCTTCTTCAAAGGACTGACATGACACGCATTGGCGACAAGGCTCCGACGGATCTTCTCTATCTTCAGGCGGAGTGGTGCAATTTATGGCCTTTGCCACGATTCTTGCCGCAGTGGTCTTCCCGACGCCTCTTGGACCCGTAAACATGTACGCATGGGCGAGCCGATCGAGCCGAATAGCATTTTTTAACGTCTCCGTTACATGCTCCTGCGCCACCATATCCTTGAATAAAAGTGGGCGATACTTCCGAGCGGAAACGAGATACGTCGTGTTCGACATGAATAAGATTGGTTGCAGACAGGTTCGGCCAAATAGGTGGCTTTGGGACAACCAACATAGTAGGAAAGCGTCTCCTTCGCAAGGTATTATTGTAGAATCCTGAGGGATTTACCGCATCTTTTTGGCCTAGCTATTCAGCAGGGCCGATCCTTCAGCATTCTCTTACTTGAAGATATTCGCTCGAAAGATCGTCGTAATCAAGGACGAGACTATCGCTTGTTTCATTTCATCCACCTTGACCAGTGTTAATCCGGCCTCTTTGAGCGATTGTAGGCTCGACAGGTCTAATTGTGACTTGATTAGCCACTTAAGGTCAGTTACCGTTAGTTCTCCGGTAGAGGATTGGACCGTCCATTTCTGGACATTTGCAGCATTGTCTTTAATGATATTTCCTGCATGCTCTAAGAGCGAACGCTGTAGGCCTGGGAGCGTCTTTTTTAAGTAGGTTAAGAATTGAGGCACAAATTCCTCAATAAACGTCGTGCCCACAAGGGTATTATTGTACATCGGCTCCTCCTATTTTTCCACTTTCAAGGCCAATAATGGCGTCAAACGATTTTCCTACCAGCTTTTTTGCCTCAACAATGAACGCTCTTGAAAGGGTAGATTCGGACTCCCATCGCTTGAAGAATCCTGCCAATAAATAGCGATCTTCGTCGTTCATGATTCGCCATTGCTCCGCCGAGTGCTCATTTTTTGGTCTTCCGTTGGCAAATTCGAATGCTTTTTCAGTACGAATCTGAAGATTTTTCACTTTTGTTGCAGATGCCGCAAATGGCAGTTCGGCGGCGTCCATTAGGCGCAAACTGTCCACCTTCAGATCAACAGCCATTTCATAGGCTACTTGGCTAAAAGGTGCGATGGTCGGAGAACACGAAACCAGCACAAAACAGAACGCAAAAAGGACAATTTGCGCCGCCGTTTTATTCAGGGAGGTTACCCGGTTTAGGGAGGCTGCCCTGTTTAGGGAGGCTGCCCTGTTTAGGGAGGCCGCCCCGTTTAGGGAGGCCGCCCTGTTTAGGGAGGCTAATTTGAAAGGAAAATACCGCAAATGTACGCTTACCAATTGATCCAAAAGTATGGGCTTGTCATACATTGGTAAACGAAAACGGGCGTCAAAATGCGACTTTAAAGGCTTAAATTTCGCATCGAGCCAAACAATTAATAGGATGTACACAGGCAAAAAGATTATCCATGTGGATATGGATGCGTTTTTCGCTTCTGTGGAGCAGAGGGATTTCCCGCATTTGAAAGGGAGGCCTGTTGCGGTTGGTGGGTCATCGACGAGGGGAGTGGTCGCCGCGGCGAGTTATGAAGCAAGGAAATATGGGGTCCACTCTGCAATGCCTTCCGCGCTAGCAGCAAAAAAATGCCCCGGACTAATATTTGTCCCTTCGAGATTCGATGCATATCAAGCCGCCTCTCGACAAATCCGCGGAATATTTCAGCGCTATACCGACTTAATTGAGCCGCTTTCGCTGGATGAAGCGTATTTGGATGTAACCGAACCCAAAACGGGTCCAGGCTCCGCAACCTCCATCGCACGAAAGATTAAGGCCGACATATTAGCAGAAGTTCAGCTAACGGCCTCAGCGGGCGTTTCCTTTAACAAGTTTCTGGCCAAAATTGGATCAGATTTGAATAAGCCGGATGGATTGACCGTGATCAAGCCGGCGGAAGCACTGGGGCTGATTGCGCGGCTGCCGATTGAAAAATTCTATGGGATAGGGCCCGTCACCGCAGAAAAGATGAAACGATCGGGGATTCACTATGGGGCCGATCTATCTCGGTATTCGCTAGCCGAGCTGCAATCCTTATACGGTAAAGCCGGACAATATTATTTTCGAATGGTGCGGTGCTTGGATGATCGTCCCGTCAGAACGTCTCGTATTCGTAAATCAGTTGGCGCAGAGCAGACGTTTGAAAACAACATAACCACGCTCGACGCCTACCTTGAACGGCTGGAAAGAATAGCTGAAAAAGTCTCCAAACGATTGCAGGACAACAATTTAATAGGGTATACGGTTACGCTTAAAATTAAATCTTCTGATTTTGAAATCTCGACGAGACAAACAACGAGTGAAACGCCCGTATCTCAAAAAGAGGAAGTATTTGAATTGGTATCGCTGCTATTGCAACATGCCTCATCGCTTCCAACCAAGCCGGTCCGACTCCTTGGAATTTCGATATCGAGCCTGCGTAGCATTTCAGAGTTTCTTCCTGGTCCACAATTGAAGCTGGGCCTCTAGTCGAGCGCAGCGGTTGGTGGCTGGGACAACGGCCGTATTCTCGGACAACGCCCGCAATCGTGGGCAACGGCCGTATTCTCGGACAAGGCCCCTAATCGCGGACAACGGCCCAATCGCGGACAACGGCTAAAGCCTAGAGATCACGGCCCGTTTTAATTCAAACGGGTTGCGTGCGCTTGGTCCGGCGCTCAGTTTTTGAAGTCATTTTCCTTGATGGAGCGGGAGTTGGCTTTCCTGAATGAGGACGAATCGCAGGATTGCCAGAGCGTTCAATGGCCTTGCATAGAAAATTGAGAGTCGCACGATGGACGTCAAGGTCGTCGGACTCGTGCATCATAGCATAGACATATTGGTTGTGGGCAAGATTTTTGGCTCGAACCAATCCGCTCGAATCTAGACTTGCCAAGGGGAGCCTCATGCTCCCGTCAAATGAAACTAGTTCGGGTTCTCGATTGGATACACTCAAGAAAAAAGAAGAGCTCTCTAGGCGTGGGGTAAGGATCGGCGTTTTCATCGAATTGTCCGTAAAACAGTCTCCGTGAGGACTGCGATTAATGTCTTTGATTCTCTTTTCACTGAGCAATTAGGCTACTAACCGCTGCAATGTCGTTTGAAAAAGCAAAAGGAAGAATTCACTTCCGTTCTTGCTTGTTAGAAAGATAGAATCAGGGGTATGACACCTAATTGTCATACCCAAAAAAACAATTAAATCAAAGCCAAATTATAAAGTCTCGACACCTACTTAGAGGTCGATATGACCCGAGTCGCAACCTTAAATATTATTCAACGACTTCTCTGACTTCCCGGACCTCGATTCCCCGACTTTTATACTCGAGGAGTAGATTTGCATAACATCCTTTGGTTTGTCCCACATATTCCGGAGGAGAAATGCCTTTTCGAGAAAACAAACCGGACAGAACTTGGCGTGCGATGATAGTACACGTGTAACCCGTTGTTCGGGCCATCGAATGAACGCCCGACGATGTATCATAAAAATCGAGCAAGTCGAACGTATATCGCACCTGGTCTCCGTTCTCTTTTCCGGTCATTTGGACTTTCATCACGGTCAGGTCTTCCTCGCCGGGTCCTAGTTTCCACTGGTTAAAAAGAAGTTTGCTGGTTAATTGAAGCGGTACCACTTCCTGACCATTTACTTGCACCGGCGCGCTGCTAAAAAAGCCGGAATCTCGAAACGCCCTCATCAGCTCCACATGGCCCACATATCGGAGCGTTTTTTCCTTTTTGAAAGGCGCTTCGAGGGTAAAGAGTAAGGATCTAAGCCCGTCGGTGTTAAAGGCTTCCAGTGTACCCACACCCGGGAAGTCTATTTTCTCCAGATCCGTTAGGGCTTCCTTCGTAACAATCTCCCCATATTCTACAAATCGAGCTGGACGGGTATACTCTTCGATCACATCCGCTGGAGAAAAAACGGCTTTGTATTCGAATGGCCACACTCTAGTCCTAGGCAGGCCGCCGACATAACAGACATACGAATCTACCTTTTTCATTCGCGACTGAACGTATCCTGCTTGGATGTTGCACAACCCCGGGGCCACACCGCAATCCACAACAGCCGTAACGCCTTTTTCAAAAGCCAACTCATGTAACTCAAAAGCATCTTCCGGGAAAAATGAAATGTCCACGACATTTTTGCCCAATTGGATGATCTTTTGGAGGGTCGCATATCCCATAAATCCGGGAACGGCGCAAATTACCAACTGAGCGTCTTGACAAACCTGGTGGAAGAATTCTGCGTCCAATACGCTGCCATCCTTCGTGATGACGTTATCTAGATGTTGAAAAGCCGACAACCTACCGGCGTCCAAGTCCACGGCCGTAATCCGAAAGGTGGGATCATTCGAAAGGTCTTTAATAATGGCGCCGCCCACTAGGCCGGCGCCCAAGACGGTTATATTGATTCCTTCAGAAGGTGATTTCATCGAGGTCGTTTGAACAATTGAAATAATAGGAAGATAAGATAGGTAGGTACCCTATTGAGAAAGAAAAGAGTGCATTTCTGATGACGAATACGGCAAATTAGGGGTCAATATTTGATGTCCCGTGGCCGTAATGAGAATCATATCCTCCAAATAATAGGCATCGACCGAGGTCGTAAATCCCGGTTCAAAGGCAATCACAGACCCCGCTTGGAGCACGTTTTCCGCCGTTTCACCAGATTCAATCCCCACTCCGTGAATGTGCCACCCCACGCCTCCGGTAGATGCAGACATCGCCGCAACCATTGCTGCATCCTCCGGATGCATTTGTCCCCACGCCTGCATTCCAAGCACGCTTGCATCTCTAATTCGATCAAGCGATTGGCCGGGTTTCATCGCGTCCATTCCGGCTAAATAGCCCGCTATCAAGATGTCCCAAATGGTTGCCTGTTCTTCAGAAAAAACCCCCGAAACAGGAACCGTTCTTCCAACATCGCCGCCGTATCCGCCGGACATACAACCGACATCAACCCGAACCAATTCCCCCGACCGGAAGGTTCGATTCAAGTGGGAGTCGTCATAAAACGACCGGACGACTCGTGTAATGTGTGCGTTGGCTCCCGTCATTACCCAGGGCCAAAATGACGGGCCCTCGGCGCCGGCTTGAAGGCATGCATTGACTACTTCGCCTTCGACCTTTCGCTGGGTCAAGCCCTCCTGGATACTTTTCATTCCTTTTCGAAGAGCGTCTGCCGAATAGAGGGCATTCTTAGTCAATTGGGCTACTTCACGGGCGCTTTTTACCCAAACCAGCGCTCCAATTTCTGTGCTCGCAGACTTGATTGCAGCGTCAGGAAAGGCCGAAACGATAGATTGCTGCCATAATCGATGGAAACCAGAGACTTCAAGCATTCCAGAAGGAGCTTCGGAAGGGATGGGGCGTCTGGGTTGATCCAGGTATATCGTGGAAACCCCTTCTTTCAGTCGTGAACGAACGTAGGATTCAAATTCAGCATTTGGTAATACGGCGGATACACCCGACGTCTCTATCCAATCGGGCCTGTTTTGAACATTCAGATCGGAGAGCGGAATGCCAAACGACTGCGGGTCCGGTCCTGAAAACAAAATAGATTGCTTAGAAGGTCCGTCAATCAGCAAAATTGCGCCCGGTGCTGTTGCCAGCGATGTGAAATAGAAAAAGGTGGCATCCTGTACCCACAAGGGCTGCTCCATCGCTTTTTCCTCCCATTTTGAAGGAAGAATGATGAGCCCATCGGGAAGCTTATCAATTAATGCCGACCTTCTAGCGACTACCTCAGCCGTGAGGGATTGGCCATTGGCAAAGGGCGTCCACATATTCAAACCAAGGATGAACAGCAGAACGAGCCAGCGTTTGCGGGCCGCAAATCGGGGTAGTGACATACAAGATGGGTTTTGAAGGGTGAAAATCGGCTTCATTACCAACGAAGACTATCGAAGACCATCGAAGACTATCGAAGACTATCGAAGAAGCACAACCTGTTTCATTTCAATCGAAGATCCTATGTCGATGAGGAAAATATAATTCCCAGACGCCAGTTTTTGGCCGAAATCGTTTCTACCATCCCAGACCATTTCATGGGCCCCGACCTCTTGGTATGATGCCTCGAACGTTCGATGCATTCTTCCCATGGGATCTATGACCCGCAGACCGACCCGAGCGGGGATTTCAAGCGTGTACCTAAGGGTGGTTGAATCGGTAAAAGGATTTGGAAACGACGTGTCCAAGCTAAATGTGTGGGGGACATCTTTGGGTTGGACCGCAACGCTTTGGCCAGAAAAACCCGCCAATTTGTAAAGTCGGCGGCCCACCCCGTAGGCTAATGTGTCATTTATCATAAAAAACCGGTTCATCGAACCATCCAGCTGACCTGACCCTGTGGTAGGGTTATAATCGTTTAATTGCTGCCAAGATTGGCCGCCATCCGTCGTAAGACTAGTGACTCCGCGACCCGATGCCCAGCCGGTGTCCGGCGTAATAAATCCAAGCCCCTGTAGTCCCAAGTTGGTTTTACTTCCGCGGACAGGCATTTCGCGCCAAGTTTTACCTCCATCCTCTGTTTTTAGAATCTTCGCGTCGTTCTCCAACGGGTTGGCGCGATACTCGACCGATACGTATCCAATTAATTTACTGGGAAACGAAATTTTCCATCCCCATTCTCCGCCGATGCCGTCTTGGCGGGTGGACTGAAACACTTTTTGCCAAGTCTCTCCGCCATCTTCCGTTCGAAGAACAACGGCATCTCCATCGAGACTACTCCCCGAACCTCCAACAGCGATTCCAACGCGTGAATCTTGGAAATACACGTCAACAAGGGCCCCCGCAACCAAACTAAGATCGCGGCCTATCCAATGGATTCCGCCATCGTGTGTGCTAATGACGGTCGGACTGCCATGAAAGGCTCCTACTCCCCAAGCGGATTCACCGATCGAAACCATACCACACACTCCAGCGGGCACAACTCCTTCAATTCGGTGGGTGATGTCCACCCAATGTGCGCCGCTGTCCCGAGTCTCCCAAAGAACACTGGTCGGATCAAATACGGTCCCTGCCCAACCGATATGGTCGCCGCGAGGGCCAAGTTCGTTCATAAACGTCACGGACCTGAAACGCGCGCTGCTACGTGAGAACTGAAGATCCCAGGATTCTCCGCCATCTTCCGTGTGCCAGACTTCTCCCGATAGGTTCACAACCCAGCCTAGTTTTTCGTTGGCAAAGTCCATGTCGTCATAGCGACTCCGAGCGTTAGGGAGCTGGGAGAGATGTTGCCACAGTGGCGCATCTGCTGGGGCTACGGGGGATGATAGCGAAAGCAAGGTTCCCAATACAGTCAGAAGAAGTCGTTTCATGGTAAGATTGGGAAAGATTGCCAGATCGGGCGAACGGGCGCGGTGGAGGACGGTGGCGAAATCGGACAAAATCGCGCAGTGGAGCAAAACCGCGAAATTTTAAGCCGAAGGGCCAATATAAAGCAATCCCATTCGCAGAAAAGGGATAAAATTGCGACCTATTTTAGAGACGTGGCAGACGGGTTTTCGGTTCTGAAAATATCAACGATCCATATCGGTCGACTCCCGAAGCCTGAATGGCCTGCAAAAGCAATTCAACGTTACGTCGGCCTTCCATTGGGCTGACCTCGGGTTGACGCCCGGTTTCAATGGCTTCAACAAAATCATTGAGTTCGCCAATAAACGGGTTAGTAGGTTCAAAATCGACCAAAAAAGGCTGATTTGGGCCAATGGAAGGCTGAATGGTGCTATTGGATTGAAAAATTTCACCTTTCCCATGACGCCCCATCGTTCCCTCCATGCGAATGGAACCGGCGTCGCCATACACCTCCAATCGAGATTCAGAAGCAAATTGTACGGATACGCATATTTCCGCCGTTGCACCAGACTCGAATTGCAGCGCAACGATGGCGGTTTCGTCATGAGGACTGTTAAACTTGGATCGGCTAACAACCGTTTTCACATCGACTACCTCGCCCTCGGTAGCGGTAAACAACCATCTCACTAAATCAAGGCAATGCGTGCCGTTTGCAGCTAAGCTCCACCACCGTCCACTTGCTGGGGCCGATCTCCAATTCGAGCTGTCCGGCGCGGCAAAGGTCCAATGGGCTCGGCAGTGGCGGAGCTTACCAAGACCTCCAGATTGGATGATCGATTTAACCTTTCGGTGCCCAGCGTGCCAGCGCAAATGATAGGCCAAGGCTAAAACTACGTTGTTTTGCCGCGCGGCCTCGGTCATCTTGTCGCACTCTTCGAGGCTCGTTGCCATCGGTTTTTCAAGCAAAATGTGCTTTTTTGCCTTCGCACACGCAATGACCTGTTCAGCATGTAGCCGGTCCGGTGTCGCAATGATGACGGCATGCACCTCTGGATCTTGTAGAAGTACATCCAACGACGTGTGGGCTGGAAAAGGGGAGGCGAGGTGGTGTTTTGCAGCGAATTGAACGGCTCGTTCATGGGAACGGCTCAGCACCGACCAAAGGCGGGTTTTTGAATGCCCTTCAACGGCAGGGGCGTGTTGGTCATCGGCAATTCCTCCTGGACCCAAAATGGCGACGTTTATCATGTAAGACCGTGTGTTAACGAAGTGCGGAATCGTTGGAAATTAGGACGTAATCGAAAGGAAAGGGGACCCTGGTCACATTTTTTTAAATGCTTCCGAAAGTTGATGAGTTTTTCCGCTGTAAAACGTACATTTCAGTCATCAATTAATCCTTTTTAGATTATGACACGCTCCTGCTCGCTCTTTATAGTTTTATTTTTTTCGCTGACAACTTCAGCTTGCGCCCAAAATGCGGCCGATAAACATGCCGTAAATCAGGCCATTTCCGCCGCTCCGGACGAGTTGAAAGAAGGAGCGACCGTGTATGGATACAACAAAGACGGCACGCTTAGACTGATTCGCCAGGGCACGAACGAACTGGTGTGTACGGCAGACGACCCCGCAAACGAAGGTTTTGAAACCGCCTGTTTCCAAAAGGGCCTATTGGATTATATAGCTCGCGGCCGGGTGCTTCGGGCAGAAGGAATGAACGGCCAAGAGTCGGTTGACAAAAGAAAAGCAGAAATCGAAGCAGGAACTCTCCCCTTTATTAAGGGGCAGGCTACCCAATATATCCGTTATGGTGAAAACGCTTCCTACGACGAAGCAACCGGCGAGGTGATGAATTCGCAAGTTCGATTTGTGATTTACATTCCGGGCGCTACACCAGAGTCCACGGGTCTTCCGACGTCGCCTATGGCGCCAGGGGCTCCATTTATCATGGACGCGGGCTCGTTTCGGGCGCACATTATGATTGTCCCACCCGAGGGTAACTAGGCCAGGGTAGGTAGGTCTTGGGTGCTAAGCCTGGGTAACTGCGCCACGCGCGCCGGTACCAAATAAGAGAAACTAAGCTTCCTGAGCTTTGCGCTGGCGATCTTTTTCGGCTATTTTCTCGCTTCGACGTTGGTCTCTGATCTGTGCCAGATTGGAGCCTAGGTGCTGTTCTCCTCGATGTTTTGCGAGCTCTATTTGACGTTGTCGTTCCCGTAATCGGGCGCGGTCTTCCTCGGAATGTTGGTCTGAGCAATAAGGGCAACTTTCGCCAAGAACATACAATTCTGAAGCCTTTTCTTCCGCAGAGATAGGCATCCGACAAGCGTGACAAAGGTCATATTCGCCACGCGACAAATCGTGATCTACGGATACTCGATCGTCAAAGACAAAGCACTCGCCCTCCCACATAGACTCCGCCGCATCCACTTCTTCGAGGTATTTCAAAATGCCACCTTTGAGGTGAAAAACCTCCTCAAAACCCTGCATTTTCATGTAGGAAGTGGCTTTTTCGCATCGGATGCCACCGGTGCAAAACATAGCCACTTTTTTTACTTTGGATGGGTCCAGATTGGATTTTACATACTCCGGAAACTCTCGAAACGAGGTCGTATCAGGATTCAGGGCATTTTTGAACGAGCCAATTTGATACTCGTAGTCGTTTCGAGTGTCCACAACGATGACATCTTCTTGGGAGATCAGCGCGTTCCAATCTTTTGGATTTACATACGATCCCACGATGTGGTTGGGATTCACCCCTTCAACTCCTAACGTTACAATCTCCTTTTTCAGTCGAACTTTGGTTCGAAGGAACGGACATTCGTCGGTGTACGATTCCTTGTGCTCCAAATCTGCCAAGCGCGCGTCGGAACGGAGATAATTTAAAAACGAATCGACATGGGCACGCGAACCGGAAACGGTTCCATTTATGCCCTCGTGGGCCACCAGCACCGTTCCCCGAACCTCGTTTTCAGTCATGAAACGAAACAAGTTGTCCCGAAACGTTTCGGGATCTTCGATGGTCACAAATTTATAGAGGGCGGCAACTACACATTTGGTCATGACAGACAACCAATCGGGTTATTTCTACAGTGGTCGATTCTAACGATTTATTCGGCTTCGAAGTTGCTATCGCGATGGCTGCCATCACAGAATGGTTTCTGTTTGGAAAGGCCGCATCGACAAATGGATACTTTTGGACCATTCCAACGTGAGCAGCCGCTTGCGGCCATAATAGTCACGTTCCCCACAAGTCTTACCGAGCCGTTCTTGTTTGGAATGATCTGCAGCTCACCGCCTTTTTCTTCAAGTCCGGGGCCTTCTCTTCCAACGGCTCCAGAGTCTTTAAATCCTGCTGCAATATGGCTGTTATCGCAAAATGGTTTGTTTTTTGAATGACCACATCTGCATAAAGCGACACGGCGGGCCGGCGTTGGATTTTCGGGGTCAGAACCTACAATAGATAGATTGCCTCGAACGTAGAGCGGACCATTGGGAATCGAAATGGCGGTATTAACGGGTTCTGGTTTTTCCAGAAGTTCGGCTTCAGAATCCGAAGCTTGCGTCGCATGGTATTGAATCGCGCCCGAAGGACATCTTCTAACTACACGGTCCAATTCCGCAAATTCAACGAGATCAGGCTGGCCCCAAGGTGCCCGTCCTTGTTCAAAAAGCTTGCTGTCGGTTCGGATACATTCCTCCGAATGAGTACAGATTGATCGATCCCAAGTAACCGTGTA
>CALEEY010000170.1 GCA_937877085.1 uncultured Bacteroidota bacterium | reverse complement strand
AGAATGGGGGTTCAGACGAAATAAATGGATCGAGAACCAATAATAAGCATTGTTCGCAATCAAAGGAGCAGTTCTGCTAATACGTAATCAGCGATTAAGATGGCGACGCAACTGACCACCACTGCTTGGGTCGTGGCCACCCCGACGCCCTGTGCACCACCGCGGGCATGGAACCCTTTCCAGCATGACACCGAAGTGATTAAAAACCCAAAGGCCATCGATTTTGTCATGCCATAAAAAGGGTCAAAGGGCAAAAAGTAGGTTCTAGCCCCTAAAATGAACGATTCAATGGATAAATATCCAAGCCATTCACCTGCGAGTCCACCGGCCACTATCGACACCAAGGCCGAAGCTACGTAAATAGATGGAAACATAACCGTTCCAGCGATAACCCTTGGCAGTACTAAATAGGCGACCGAATTTAAACCCATCGCTTCGATCGCATCGATTTGCTCGGTAACCTTCATCGTGCCGAGTTCGGCGGCAATACTTGCACCAACACGCGAGGCTAATATCATACCGGGTATGAGCGCCGCCATTTCAAGCATGAGGGTAGGAACGACCACCGCTCCCACCGCTTCTTCGGATAGAATCGTGTTTTTTAACTGATAGGCCGTCTGAAGCGTGGTAACCACCCCCGCAAAACAGGATGCTAGAAACACTACCGGCAGTGAATCCACCCCGATCCGTACCATTTGAGACCAAACCACTTGTCGGTGCGAAAGTGCTTCGCGGGTCGTCGAAAAGGCCCTTACCATAAAGATGGCATATTGACCTAGTTTTTTGACCGATGCGGTAAGTTTCCTTAGCATAGTGGTTATAATCGGGCCGAACTTGACGTTTCTGGCTTGGTGCGAGGGCGAATTTTGAATTGAATGATCAAGTCGACAAGTCGGGCCAGAGAGGAGGGAGGGGTGCCGGAACGTATGTTTTCCATTCCGATTTCAAATGCCAGTTTCCACCCCTGAGCTAGTGAACGATAGGCATCTCGTAGGCGAGTCGATGGGTCGTAGATGTGAGTCGCTTCAGAAGTCACTCCATTAAGTTCGAGAATTTTAATGTTTTTTCCGTTCAACAGGTCTTCCGTATGGGGCACTCTAACATCAAATCGCCCAAAATAGAATCCGGAGATGGATACGGCCATTTGATTGAAGGCTCGCTCTAATGCCTCCGTTATAAGGTGTTCACCATTGAGAAACAGCGCCCCACGGGTATGGGTTCCTACATCGACCAATTGAAACCGTACCCCTGATTCCACGACCGTATCTAATTGCGACGCATGACGCCGTGCAAAGGTTTTGTACATACATCTAGCCCGCGGGTCGTCTAAAATGAGTCTTTCAAGGCTGTGTTTTCCATTTCCCACCACACCAATGAGCTTTTTATGGGTTATAGAAGTAATGAATCCTGTCTGCTCAGAAGGATGGCGCACGTAAAAGATGCCAAACTCTTCTCCGGAAATATATTCTTGGGCGATGGTGGGGCCACGGTCAGACTCAAAAAATGAACCCACTTCCGCTTCGGATTCCAAAATAAATACGCCATGACCTCTTTCTCCGACATCCGGCTTCATCACCAGCGGAAAGTGCAAACCTTCTTCTTTCATGAATTGAAGGGTTAAGTCGGCAGCGGCAGCGGCAGCGGCACCCGCACCGCCAGCGCCACCCGCATCCAAAGACGTGATCAAGCGGTGTTTTGCCACCCAATTCGGAGAACTGGCCAACAAATCCAGAATCTTAGATTTCGATTCACCGACAAATCCCCCATCCGGAATTCCAGGATTCACGGCTGTAAAAGCCGTTAATGAGCGGTGTTTAACGGCTAAATAAGCGATGTATCCTAAAATAGGGATGTAAAACAAAAAGGCTGGCCAGAACTCCCAATGGACCGTTCGTTGCCACTTAGCAGCTAATTTTCGTCTTCCTAGGTGGCTCGCGAGAGGAATACCCACATGAAAAATGCCGTAAACAAACAAAACGAGCCCCCAAAAGACCCACAAAGCATACGATTCATAGACCGCCCAAGCGGATAGGATTTGATTTCCCATGATGGTTGAAACGCCCACAATGATGGGTGTCCAAACGACCGTTCCTATAAAAAACAATCCAGCGAACTTCCAAAATGGAGCTTTCACCACGCCAGCGGCCACATACGTTGGAAATCGAGAACCAGGAATGACGCGGCTTATAAGGACTACCTTGGCTCCTTCTTTTTTAAACCACGCTTTTCCACGTTCTAATTGTTCTTTTCGAATGAACCAGGAGAAAGGAGGAAGCGAAACAATTCGGGCCCCCAACACGCGTCCAGCCACATAGAGCCCAATATCTCCAGTAAAAATACCGGCGAAGGTTGCCATCAAGGCTGCATCGAAATCCAGTGAACCCCTTGCCACCAACAGGCCTGCGCCAATGGCTGCCAAATCTTCGCTTAAAAAGGTGGTGGTCGCTATGAGAATAAGTAGGACAACGAGTCCGACACCTTCCAAGGGGGGAAGATTGTGCGCGTCGAACGGAAGGCCTGCATTCGTAACTCTTTCATTGCTCGCGTCGGATTTGAATTGGACGTGGGCGTTTTCTGCCCGATCCACCCATCCTAATATGACCTCTGCGGCTTCATTTGGGTGTTGAAACGGGATCCCGTGTCCCCATTCGGGAAAGGAAACCAGTTCACTCTGAGGAATGATTCGGTGGTGCTCTAAAGCAGCAGAATAAGGTAAAAGTCCGTCTTTCTCTCCGTGCAAGATTAAGGCGGGGCCATTGTATTGAGCCAGGTAGCCCCGCAACGGACGTTGATCCGAATCATAAAAATTGCGCGCGTAGGGAAGACCCAAAAATGCTTTGTCAAATGCCCCAAAATGAGGAATGAGCTCAGAAACAGACCAAATGACGCCCAATTGCAGCGAATGGACCAAATGGTTTAGATAGTAATCGCCGATTAATTCTAACTCTTGCACCCCAATAGACGACAAGAGAACCACGGAAGACAATCGTTCAGGGTCAAAGTGCATCAACTCCGCCAATACTCCTCCCGACATACTGTAGCCTATTACATGGGCCTTGGACACTCCTAGTGAGTCTAGCCAAGCCGATACGTAGGATGCATGGGATGAAAAGGAATAGTCGGCCAGCCGCCGTGAAGACCCTTCAAAGCCTGGTAAATCAGGGGTCAATATGCGATAACGACCACTTTTGGCTAAGCTTTCATGCAACGGTTGTATGAAGGAGGAAGCGGCCGGGCTTCCGTGCAGTAGGACAACGACGGGCCCCGTCCCCCCTGAATCCATAAAGGAGATGCGTACTTGCTGGGATGTCGCCGCCTGATGATCGAACGCAGGGACTTGAATCGACCGTTGTTCTTCCCGAGGTGAAAAGTCGGATTGAGTACTTCGAACCACATGCGACACAACCAGGAGCACCAGATATCCTGCTGCAAGCACATAAAATGTTCTTTTTTTGGGCCGCAATCGCTTCATGGATAAAAATGACTCTTAATCGGCTCGCAAAGCAGTAGGGAGGTATTACCGAGTTACAAATGGCAAGGGCTCAGTTTGAACTCGATAGCTGAGACTCTTTATGAGCAATAGTGGACGAAGCTACCCCGAAATCGGTTGCAAGCTCCATTCCTTGCAAGCGAAGTATCATGGCGATGAGGGCAAAATGATGCACGGTGTGGGCTTGAAGGTATTGAAGTTCGCGACAAAGCGAGGAATCGCTCACAATCATCGGATGACTCCCATCATGGGACGATGCCAAACGAACAGAAACGGGCTTGTCGCTCGATGGCATGTGCTCTAACGCGAGGCCTACCTGGTGGATAGTCCATTTAGCAAAAGCAGGATCCGTGGAAATACGAAGGTCTCTGATGCGCGCGTCATAGTCGGCGACCCCTGACTCTACACCCGATAGAAACATTTGATAGTGCTCAACCACGTGCCGTAGGTGTTCACCTACACTTGAAGCATAAAGGGGAGACTCTCGTTGAGTATAGGCCTCACTGCTGATCATTTCGATCATTTCAACGCTTTGGGCCAGGAGCTGACAATTGGTTGATATCAGTTGGGAAATATCTTTCATGAGCTGTGCACATCCGTTCGAGTGAATATCTTGGTTACACTTTCCTGCAGGAGAGCAGCCAATTGTTTGCGATCAGAGTTAATGATAGGGGTGTTTCCAAAATGCAATAAAGCCGTGGATGACTTGGTTTTGAAGACGCCCCATAAATGAGTTAACAACGGAATGTCATCCCACCAACAAAGGACGTTGGATGCATTAACGACGGACGATGAATAACTAATAGAAGCAAAATGGACTGGATACGAGGCGGTCGCAAAATCATGGAGCAAAGAGGACTTAAATGTTCCAACTTGTTGGCCGTTGGTCGTGGTCCCTTCAGGGAAAAATACTACCCCTTCTCCAACGCGTAAAGCATTATGGATAAGTTCACTCACCCGACGTACATCTTGCATTCGACGTCGATCGATAAAGATTGTACCGAATAGGCTACTTAGTTTCCCAATAAAGGGCCATTTAGCCACCTCAGATTTCGAAATCAGCACACAGCCCGTCTGAGCCTGAAAAACGATGACATCTAGATAGGAAAGATGGTTAGAAACCAAACAAAACGGCGGTTTTGGTGGATCTCCCGAAAATTTGGCTTGGATTCCGAGTATGCGTAAGGAGCCACGTGACCACCATTTAACGATGAGTTGACGCCACCTAATGCGACGCCGTGTAAAACTAAGTTGTGCATTGCTTAGTCGGGCGGCAACAGACAGCAGCAGGAAGCCGACCAAGTATACGAGCACTAAGAAGCCTAAAATGACAAGGAATATAAACAGCCGAATGGATGCTCTTATTTGACTCATGGCTTCAAGTGGTAAAAGGCGGAGTCCAATGCGTCGAACGCGGTGAGATCAAACACGGTTAAAAAATCGATTGTTTTAAATGCTCGGTCAATGGCCGGAGGACTGCAAATTTTAGCACCCAAGGATAAATAGGTTCTCATTAGACGCGGGGGGTGTCCTTGACTGGAAAGGTTCGCCCCAAAGCCGTCACAACGGTGGGATTCGAGTGCCGGAATATTGAGGTCAGGATGAATGTGACCCCGCTCCATCAGATATCGCTCAACCGCAAATGCGTGATCCACATCCTGTCCCGTGAGCGAGCAACATCCAAATAAGTATTTTTTTCCGTGGATCATGCAAAAATGACCGATCCCTTTCCACAGTAGGTACAGCACTTGTAAACTTCGGTGGTCCTGTCTGATGCAAGCTCGACCGATCTCAACACTGTTTCGAATGAATTCGACTGGAGCTTTGGAAAGGTCGAATACGGTAGCCGAATAAAACCCCCGATTGGATGCAGCCGTTTCAACCGTTTGCATCCGGTAGGTCCCAACAACGTCACACGTTTGCTTATGTCTCACAAGGAGATGATGACATTGGAAGTCGTATTCGTCTGCGTCGAGGCCTGTTAATCGGGACTGGTCTAGACCTTCATTTAATTCTTCGTTGAATACGTTATACCTTAACCTCCGGACCGACGTCACATCCAGTGGAGTCGTAGCAAAAGTAAGTTCGTAGGTAGCACTCGTAGGTAATCCAGACAACAACTCAGGAGTCATCTGAAGCCCATAAAGGTCCTGCGATTGTATACTTTTGCCCGGCATATGGACGACGATTGTTTGGCTTAAACTGCGGCATCAATATGGGTTGGATGCGCAGAATCTAAAGAGGTTACGTATTTCGAATTGTCTGTTTACCCTAAGTCCTCTACATTCCAATGTTTTTCAATAAAAAGAGATTTTTCTATGTCTTCGTCAGTTTCTAAAACTTCTTGGGACGCCATTCCCATGGAAGAATTATCGCCTAGCATTGGCCGGAAAATGGTTTCAGGTGAAAAAGTAATGATTGCCCAAGTGTTTTTAGACAAAGGGGCCATCGTACCGAAGCACCAGCACCATAACGAACAAATCACCTACATCCTTTCTGGAGTCCTTCGTTTTTGGATCGGAGACGATCAGAAAGAAGTGATTGATGTCCACCCGGGAGAAGTGCTCCACATTCCATCGAATGTTTGGCATAAAGCCGAAGCGCTCGAAGACACCCTCGATGTAGATATATTCAGTCCTCCTAGGCAAGATTGGTTGGACAAGACAGACGCTTACTTGAGAGGCAAGGGCTAATTCTTGAGAGGCAAGGGCTAATTCTTGAAAGGAGGGGCTAATTCTTGAAAGGAGGGGCTAATCCTCGGTCCACAATTTCCAGTTGTGAAGCCGGGCGGTATCGTAATCACCCAAAAAGGTCCACCAGTTTCTCATAGGATGCGCTCCTAGGCGTACGGTGTTACCGTGGCCTGGCATGTTCTGCATCCAATAAACAAACCACCCTAAGTGGTCGCAATGCCAGCGACTACATTCGATTTCTTGAAATGGACCGCTTCCATCGGGTGTCCAGTCTTCGATGTCGCTCCGAACCGGCGATAAATTGGCCCATTGGTAGTCTTTTTCCGCGTTGGGTGGGTAGTGAGACCACCCGGCGCGCCTGGGCGATAGCAGGCGATGGGTAGAGTCACTGCCCACGAATTGGCCCCAAAATAACAAGTTCGTCCATTCGGACTCGGGTGCACTGTCGCGCCCGTCCATGAAGTTGAGGATGGCCTCGAACTGGTGCATGTGATTTTCAACGGCTTCGGCGGCGCCCCTTTGGTAGTTGTAATGAAACAGGGTATAGGTTCGATCCATTACGGGTAGGTCGTCTGTGCGGCGGTCGCTGTTCGAAATGTCGCCATAGGGCGAAGACATATTGGATTCCCACAGGTCAATGACGCCTCCATGATAGCCCCAAATCCAGATTTCGTCGACTTTCTGGCCTTGAACCCACGTTTTGCCGTCTATTTGATCGAATATGCGCCCATAGTCGGTCATGGGGACTTTGGAGTCCGGTCGAGGGAGGGTGGGTAGGGGTTCTAGGAATTCTTGTCTGCCCATTACCTTGTAAATCAAAGACTTGGGAGCGTTTGGATCCTTGTATCCGTGAAAGCGGGTGCCCTCCTCAAGCGATCGAATAATGTCTGAAGTCACCGAATCGACTTTAGTCCGCGTAAAAGCTAACGATTGGCCCCAATCTCCCGTTACGGCTTGATCGATGGTATCGCCTGAAACCGGGTAATAAGCAGCAATCAGTACCCGAATGGTGTCGGGAACCGCTCCCGTTGCGTCCGAAGGCTGCCCATTTGCCGATGCATTTGACGTTTCAGCGGCGCATCCAGATATACTGTGGGCGATCAGGAATAAAATGATCGCGAATCGGCCGGCCAAGGGTAAACTTTTCAAAAGGAGGTTCCTATATCAGTTGTGGGGGATGAATACGGGTTTTCCAATAACGGAGTTTAGCTGTTGCTTTCCCGGAATTTCGACAGAAAAGGTGGTCCCCGATCGCTCGACGCAAACGTTCACACCCCGAATCACAAGGTTTTCTAGTTTAAAAAAGGCCATTTCAAAGGGGAACGGGTCAACAAGAATTCCGTCATCTGTGGGCCTTACTCCGCACACGTATTGAATAATAAGATCTAAGATCCAAGAGTGCTGGTAGTCGTCCACACCTCGAAAAACACTTGGACGGCCGTTTTCTGGGTGATAATGCTCAAAAGAGTTCGGCCGTGAGGGGTCGCCATCAAAAAACATCATCCCAATGTATTTGCAAATGAAAGCGACCGTCATGTGCTCAAGCTCAACATCCTGAAATCGCTTGGCACATGTAGCCAAAATTTCAGCCATATGGCTATTTGTCATGGGCCAAACACGGCCGTTCCAAGGGCAGTTCTTTCGCTCACCTTTCCACAATCCGTCGGCGTTGTACAACGGGTCGTCTACCGAGGAGGAGGGGAATGGGTAGGGCGTATAGAATTCGTTCGGGTCATTCAAATGCCGTTTTAGACCTGCAAGGTGGGTTGTGTCCACCAAATCCGTCAAATAGGGGTAGAAACAAACCGCCGCTTTTACCTGGGTCCGTTTCATGTCCATGGGGTCGAGGTCAAAAAACATTTCGGACTCGGCGTCCCACATGTAGGTAAGAATGGCCGATCCCGTCTTTTGGGCACTTTTTTTCCACCCTTCTTCTGCGTCCACCCATTCATTGCGTTTGGCGATATCGGCGAGCGCTTGTTTGATCTGGTACATATATACCGATACATCGACCCCTTTAAGCCGGAAAACGTTACCCCAATGTTTGGTGTCGGCAGAGGGTTCGACCACAACGTACCGGCGCATGTACTCTTGCCCGGTTTCGTAATGATTCAGTATATCGTAGAGTCCCGACCCCTGGGGATCCCGCGTGGCATCAAAAAAGGCAACGTAGTCACCTAGGCTCTGATACGCACGCCTCAGAAATTCCGGATCCTCGTGGATGGCATCAAGGGCCAGGATGCGGCCCCAATTTGCGTGGTAGAAGAATTCGCCGGGCAAAGAAGAGGGTCCCAAATAGCCGATATATCGGCCATCGGACGCCTGATTGGCTATAAAATTTAGCATGGAGCCCTGAGCCAGGGCCGGGCTTTTAAACCACCTAGTCTCCAATATGTGGCATTGGGCAGAGTAGGTAATGGGCGCGCGAAAGTACCCTGGCCCTTCGCAAACCGCCGGATAAGGAATGCACTTGGTGCCGCCTGGAATGGCATTCATGCGAAGGCCAAACAATCGGTAATCGAAATAGGCATTTAACCATGCCTGGTCGCAGCTAAAAGCAGGACTGTTTTCAAAAAAAGACGTCCACGTTGATTCTACTTCGCATGACACCTGGGGACCGAAAACATCGGAGGTCACTTGAACTTCGCACACTATTTCAATAGTCGCACCGTCCAGTTTTACATGCATTCCCGCATACACCAACAGGCCGGGATCTACCGAGGAGAGGTCGAGGCTTCCCTTCAGGAAACCGTCGAAGGAGTCGAAAAAAGGGGTGGAGTCGAATCGCGGCTCTGGAGGTCGACCTTGTGACGATCCAAGAGCGATAGAGGTAGGAGTAGGAGAAGTCATATTCCACGTAAGGGCAAGCGGCAGAACGGGTTGACCTAGGACTTCGAAAGTCGAATCTCCCTCCAACACGAAGCCGTTTTGCTGCATGCGAGCCGATCGGGGAGATACGTGGGAGGCTCCCGGGTAGGAACCGCACCCCATGGCCGTCCAAATCACCGCATGCGAACAGGTAGGCCCCGGACTAATTTCCCAAGAGATCTGAATGGTGTCGTTTGACATCATTTCGATCGTTTCCTGGACACGACTCGACCCATCTCGCGTTTCAAAAGTCCGTTTATACTGATTGGGCTGCCAGTTCCGCTCGCGCAATTCAACATCCAAAGCCACGCCCGCATCATCCACTAAGGAAAGCGTGCCTAGCGATCCAATCGGATGATTGTAAAAATGGGCCTCATCCCACAATCCCAAAACATGACCATATTGGGGGTGTGTCGGAGCGTAAATAAGCCTCTGGGCATTGGAAACGACACCTTTATCCGTTCGTCGTAAAGCTCGAAGTCGTTTGGAACTTGGTGTCGGCATGGGGCAGGACTACTGACTAAGGTTGCAGTGCTGGAGGTGTGGCCTGTTGATCCATCGTCTCTCTCAAAAATTTTCGAAACCCTCTCGTATCGTAGTTGGCCATTCCAAAATGAACCGTAGCCATGGTACCTGAAGGCGAAATAACATACGTCGTAGGCAGGCTCCTGATGTTATACATGTCCGGAATGTTACCCGCGAAACGATAGATGGGCATTGAATACCCCTTGGCCTCAACAAATCGCTTAGCAACTTCTATGTCATCGTCGGTTGAAACGAGGACGAAGGCTACGTTTTCGTCCTTCATATCCTGGTATAAGTTTTCGATATAGGGCATCTCTGCTAGGCAGGGTGCGCACCAAGTGGCCCAGAAGTTCATGAAAATGGTTTTTCCTCGCAATGATTCGAGGGTCAGCGCCTCTCCATCAAGGGAGGTCAACGAAAGGTTGAAATCGGCCGGTACGTTATTGTCCTCAGCGTATCGAACATCCGCTTGCATGATACCCGTATAGAGAAGTCCTTGCTGTAACCATCCTTGGAGAACCGTGCCTTGGTCGGTGTATCGCATAAACAGAAACAGCGCAAGCATAAGGCCCCAAGTCAAGGACGTTTGTTTCCAAGAAGTCTTTTTTTCTACTTTTATGGGCTCAGTCATCGTGTGGCAGATCGTGTGAGTGTTGACGTCTTGGTAGCCTCAAAGTGGAAAGCGTTTCAAGAAAGTTGATCGGACGCAATACTGACTGGTTCATTTCTTCAAATGGCCCTATTAAAGGCCAGAAAGGTTGAATTCGACGACTCGGACAGAAAAATCATTTTTGGGATCGTTTGGTATGACAATGACCAACTCTGCGCCCTCCCATGAGGCCCCTTGTATGGATTTGACATGGGTAGATCCAGTCGTTTGGAGCCGATAGGTTCGCCCCGTGCGTCCCTCGACGCGAAGAACGGCTTGATCTCCCTCATGCGTGAATTGGATAATTCGCAGACCCTGGTTCTCATCGCCAACCTGGCTATTCCATTTCGGGGCCACGATTTCCAAGCTTCGATCGGCTTCGACTTCGATTTGAGTTGATTTCGAACTGACGAGCACATCGGCCAAAAGCTGAATCGAATCGGGGGAGTCTTTGGTGGAGAACGGAATGGTTTTTCCGTTGACCGTAACCGACTTTATGTGTGTACCGGGCTGATAGACCGGATTAAAAGCAATCGTGACGTGTGGCGCTGTTTGGTTAGAATCGACTAATTCCTGATGTATTTCTACCTGGAATACCTCCATGTTGCCTGTTTTGGCGTATTCGATGTCAGCAATTTCGTTGGCTAGAGGAATGTGGCGGACTGAATATTCACTCCAATTGGCTGGTACGGCGGGAGCAAAGGTTAAAACGCCCCTGGAAGCAGCGTATTCAATACCAAATAGGCCGCGAATGGTGGGTAGAACCGTCGCCGCCGTACAAAAGCCTTGATGCGGTACGGACTCTTGTGGCCACGTATGTCTGGCCCCAGAAAATACTTCCGTAACATCGCCCAAGCTTCGTTCCCAGACATGACCAACGGAAGCCATTAAATTGGAATAGCCTTGCAGAGGCAGGCCCCTTTTATACTGCGCCGTAGTAACCCAGCTCGTCAGAAAGGGCCACACGGCGCCGTAGTTGTAGTTTAGCGGTTCGTAAAACGAACTCGTGGTCGAGAGCATACGCACACCCCAATCTGTCGTTAAATCGGAGTAGTTCATGCGCCGAAGCGACGCTACCGCCCGTTGGTCGGTGCCGTCCATAAACATCAACCCAACAGCGCTCCACGGAGTTATCTCCGAAACGGTTTGCCCGGTTTTATTGAAGGCGTACACATACTGATTGATATCGGCATCCCAGAACTGTTCGAATGAAGCAGCGGCCCGCTCGGCAGTTTCCTGAATCTCATCAGAGAATGCCCGCTCATCGACCACACGCGCGAGTTCTTTCATGGCCCGAAGGGCTTGGATCCACACGGCCCCCAAATAAATGTCGGTTTGGATTCCTGTTAACGCACCAAACTCCAATGCTCCGAGTCCAGCGGCTTCATTATCCATCAGGCCATCGCCGTCGAGATCGGTGCTCTTAGACCAATTATAGGCCTTTTTCAGGGCGTCCCAGTTGTCTCGCACAGCGCCCAAATCTCCACTAGCCTCGTAATAGGCATGCATCGCTACTATAAAATAGGGGGAGGTGTCGGCGTGTATGAAGGCATAGGGATAGTCGCCAAACCAATCGACATAATCGACTGCTTGTGTAATTTCATGAGGCATCTTACCGTCCGCCCGCTGAAATGACGTCATGAAGGTGATGGCGTCTCGACTTTGGGGGAAGGCACCCAACGCATTGAGGCTCAACGAGTTAAGATATGAATCGCCCCCGAAGAACCACCCAAAACCAGGACGCCCACCCATGCCAGCTTGCGCCAGTCCGGCCATCATTCCTGTCCCTTCGAAATCGGGATTATCGGCAAACAACCCATCGTAGCTGAATTTCGCCCATTCAAGCGCATGGTCAAGGGCAGGTTCAGGGGTCGTAATCGAAAGGGTGTTCTGACGAAGCCATTCACCCCGAGAGTGTGCGTCGAGATAGGCTTTTTGGGGGTCAGCGACCAATCGGTCATAGGTGGCCTTGACTATTTCTCGATCTCCTTTTCCGCCCGACATCACAATCGGGATGAACCGATTTTCAACCGACTTTGGGTCAGTAACTTCTATGCGGAACTGATTGGGATTCTCCCCCAGCATGTGAGCGGGGGTATAGGACATATTGGCACCAGCGGGCGAACCCAAATACCCGTGATTCTGACGAGAAGATTCAGAAATCAGATAGGCCCTAATGGAATCGTCCCACCGGGCATACTGGCCTCCCAAACCCGCAGGCCACATCGGCTGCATGGTCGGGGCGAAACTGGCGACTATTGAAAGGGGCTCGATCGAATCCACATCCAGAAGTAAAACGGCCCCGGCCTCATCGGGCGGAACGACCACGTGGAGGGTCGTAGTAAACGACTGATATACGTAGGTAATACTCGTGACGTCGGGCCGAACTTCAATCCGAGTAACAATATCACGCCCTTTGATCGGTTGGGTGCTCGAGCCTATAAAAAACGACAAATCGAAGTGGACAAACAATTTAAGCGGCCAAGCCCACGCCTCAAATTCGCCCGCCTCGTTTCCTAAAATCGCAAATTTGCGACCCGTTTGGTCAAAATAGCTTCCTGCAGATGCCTCCTGGGCGATGACCAGGTTGGAAAGCTGTAGGTCAAATTCAGGAATGGACCCATGGAGCGACTGGTCGGTGGTCGCCTGCGCTGTGGTCGCAGACTGCGGGGCGGCTGCAGATTGCGCGGTGGTAGCAGAATGCGCGGTGGCTGCAGACTGGTCGGTGGTCGCCTGCGCGGTGGTGGCAGACTGCGCGGCCGTCCATTGCGGGGTCGTGAGCAGCACCCCGAGTAATACTGAACAAAAAATATCGATCATGATTTCAAGCCCGAAAGTGAAATACCTTCAATAAAGTAACGCTGAGTTGCCATAAAAAGTACCAAGATGGGTAATAGAACCACCACCGCTGCTGCCATCTGAAACGGCCAATTGGTGCCCTGAAGAGAGGAAAACATGGCAATACCGACCTCTAGTGTCCGCATATCGTTTCTAGAGGTGACTAACAGGGGCCATAAGAAGTCCTTCCACGTGTTCATAAATGCAAAAACGGCTAAAGTAGCCAAGGCGGGTTTGGAAAGGGGTAAGATGACTCGCCAATAAATAGTCCATTCGGAAGCACCTTCCAGCCGGGCGGCTTCTTCGTAGGACGTGGGAATGGTCTGGAAAAACTGTCTGAGCAAGAAAATGCCCCAAACGCTGGTTAAAATGGGGGTAAAAAGTGCCCAATAGGTGTTCATCCAGCCAAAAGTGGCCACGATGAGATAGGCGGGAATGAGCGTGACAATCGAAGGGACCATCATCGTCGACATGAAAACAGCGAAAAGGCCATCTCTACCTTTGAATCGAAGCCGGGCGAAAGCATAAGCGGCCATCGAACACGTAATGAGTTGCCCAAGAACGCCCACCGAAGTGACTAGAATGGTATTGAGAAAGAACCTGCCAAACGGTAGCATGGTCAAGGCTCCGGAGTAATTGGACCACTTTAGCTCTTTTGGAAAGAGGCGGGGAGGGAATTGATAGACCTCGACTTCACTCATCAACGAGGTTGAAACCATCCACAAAAATGGAATCAGCATCGTTATAGCCAAGATGCCTAGCACCAGGGTGGAGATAACTGACGATAAACGGCGTTTCTTCATGAATAGACCACCCGTTTACGACTGATTCTAAACTGAAGCCAGGTAATGGCTCCCACGATCAAAAACAGGACCCAGGCCATGGCCGATGCATACCCCATTTGCAAAAAATCGTAGGCGTTTCGGTAGATGTGATGGACGACTACCTCGGTGGCATCTAGCGGGCCCCCTTCCGTCATGATAAAGACGAGGGTAAACACCTGAAACGACGAAATAACGGAGGTTACGAGCACAAATAAGGTGGTTGGTCGCAAAAGAGGCAACGTAATATGCCAGAATTGCTGCCACTTATTGGCTCCATCGACGCGCGCCGCATCATAATACGTGGAAGGAATACCCTTCAATCCCGCCAAAAATATGACCATCTGATAGCCAATGCTGATCCAAATATTTACGATCATCAGAGATAGCAGGGCCGTCTTTGGGTCTGTCAGCCAAGCGCCCGCTGGAAGTCCGACCAACCGCAACGCATAGTTGATGAGTCCAAACTCTGGATGGTACATCCACTGCCAAACCATGGCAATGGCTACCATCGACGAGACGGAGGGGAGAAAGAAGATCATCCTCCAGAGGGACATCCCTCGCGAGTTTTTCGAAAGCAGTAGAGCGATTCCTAGGCTAATGGCCATTCCAACAGGGACGTGCAAGGTGTAGACAAACGTATTGGAGACGGCCTTCCAGAATTGGGAGTCGGAAAGGAGGGCCTTAAAGTTGGAAGTACCTACAAACGGTTTGGCGGATGAAATGATATCCCATTGATGAAAACTCAAGTACAAAGAAAAGACCAAGGGGATCAGGACAAAAATGAAAAGGACAACGAACGACGGCGTTATGAAGCCCAGTCCGGTACCCAATTCGGCGCGTCTATTTTTTCGAAGCGAAAAAATAGACGCGCCCACCCCAAACAGTACAAAAAAGGCTCCCCAATAGAGAAAACCCATAATTTGACGATTTCCGGATAGGGGGGCAAAGTCTTTAGAACGAGCCCCGTTGGTAATTATAAGCGCATCGATTTCCTCGGATGCTTCCTCCATCACGGTTGCCAGCGGTTCGTTCCCAAGCAGCGTCCGGTCGAGCGCCGACTCTATTATGTATTCGATTC
>CALEEY010000169.1 GCA_937877085.1 uncultured Bacteroidota bacterium | reverse complement strand
TGTCCATGTTTGCCCCTGCCTTTGATTATGTCGGACTGTATGATTTAACCCGTATACACTCAGGGTTTAATCCAATCATGATCCAAGGATATGATTTGCATTGGCAAACGGGTCCAACAGCGGGCCCTGTTGCCACGTTGAAGGGATGGGATGGAGCCAATTGGGAGGAAATAGTCCTTCGTTATCTGGCTGCTGGTATTTCAGAGGATCGAATTATAATGACGGTTCCATACTATGGGTATGAATGGCCTGTTAAAAGCTTGAACCCAGGCGCCGAAACGCGCGGGGAGGCCAAAATAATCACGTATGCGGCCATCGATTCCCTGACACTTCCCCAGCTACAAATTTCAATTGACAAAAGAATAGCTGACTACGGAGCTTTAAGAGACGCTATTTCTCAAAGTCCGTACTACGTTTTCGAGGATTCCTCAGGATATTGGCAGGGATGGTATGAGGATGAAATTTCCCTTCAATACAAATACAATTTTATCCAAGAAAACGGACTGAAAGGAGTGGCCACCTTTCCCATGGGATATGACAAAGGATTGTTGGACGCGCAATTGAATGCCCATTTTGGGCGCAAACGGTCCATGGGTAATCAATAGCCGGTCGGACGAGTCGGGCCAGAGTCTACCGATTGGCAGGACTGCAGAACTCCATCAGGACTCCAGCCGTGTCTTTGGGGTGTACGAAGAATATGATTTTGCCGTCGGCGCCTAGTTTTGGGGCTTCTCCCAGAACCCGTAAGCCCAAAGCGCTCAAACGGTCGACGTCTGCTGCCGCACTATCGACGGCAAAAGCCAAGTGGTGAAGCCCAGGGCCGTATTTTTTGATAAATCGTTCGATGGATGAATCTGGCGAAATCGACTCCAATAATTCGAGTTTAACGCCGCCAGCATCGTAAAAATGAGTCCTCACGCCTTCGGAGAGAACGTCTTCCGTCTTGTACGGGGTGGCACCAAATACCAATTGAAACAGGTTGCGTGTTTCCTCGACGTCAGAAACAGCTATTCCAATATGTTCTAATTTCATGTCTGTTTTGATTTCCTGGTTCTTTTGGTCTCTGGAGAGATAAACATTCATACAGATTAGGGATGCAGTCGTCGTTCGTCAACTGTACCTTTCATTTATCCAGCAATTATTGAACGATCGGCCCATCTACCATGCACATGCAAAAATCAGACACGGATTATCAGCGGCCAGTAATGCTGGCGAGTCTGATCATTTCATTTCTGATGCTGGGCGGAAAGCTGTATGCCTACTTCATTACTGGATCTGCGGCCATTCTATCTGACGCGTTGGAATCCGTTATTCATCTCGTTGCCACCGGTTTTGCAGCCTTTAGCTTGTGGTATTCAACTCAGCCCCCCGATGAAAAGCATCCGTATGGGCATGGAAAGATAGCCTATTTTTCCTCTGGCTTCGAAGGGGGGCTCATCATGATAGCCGCGCTCGCCATCGTTTATACGGCGGTCGTAGCCTTGATACGGGGGCCGGAGCTTCAAAGCTTGGGCGTGGGCCTATGGATTACCGGGGCTCTTGCTTGCATAAACTTGTTATTGGGATTGGCCTTGGTTCGCACAGGTAAAAAGCACAATAGTATGGTGCTCGTTGCTAATGGTCACCATGTATTTACGGATATGTGGACCAGTTTTGGCGTCATATTTGGTCTCTTTTTGGTTAAGGTTACCGATCTTGTATGGCTTGATCCCGTCGTTGCTATATTCTTGGGCATCAACATCTTATGGACATCAAGGGCCCTGATGAAAAACGCTGTTTCGGGGCTGATGGAGGCTGCGGATCCAAGTGAAACGGCTCAAATCATACAACTCTTGGATGAAGCCCGTGAAAACGGGGTGATTGGGGGATTTCACCAACTTCGTCACCGCCGGATTAATGATCAGGTCTTTATTGAGTACCATGTCACGTTTCCCGAGGAGGATACCATCCTTGTTGCCCACGACAAGTCGCACCAGGTTGAAGACGCCATCCACCGCCTATTTTCCATCGATTCCGTAGTGGTCACAGCGCATCTAGAACCGGCCACCCACTCTGAAGCCCACAAACATTGGACTCCGGAGCCCGCTATCGACCCACTGAGTGGAGATCAACCATGAAAAATGTCCATATCGTGGTTGTAGGGGGTGTTGCTTCAGGCCCAGCAGCTGTTGCCGAAGCGCGACGAACGGCTCCAGAAGCCAAAATTACCTTATTCGAACGAGGGCCTGATATTTCCTATTCGGCATGCGAGATGCCCTTTTTAATGGCCGGTCAGATTAGCCGAATGGAGCGACTTATTCGGTTTACCCCCGAAGCTTTTGCCGACAAATACACAGCTGATGTCAGAACACACCAAGAAGTTGAATTTATTGATGCAGCTAGCCGAAAAATCCGATATCGGAATCTGAAGACGCAAGAAGTATCGAGCATGGCCTATGATCGACTCATTATGGCGACGGGGGCTCGTGCGAACATGCCTTCGACTTTAGCAAGCTCAACGAAAGATATCTATGTTCTTCGCTCACTTGACGATGTGCGCATGATTGAAAGAGTAATCCTAAGAAGCTCGATTCGACATGCAGTGGTCATCGGATCGGGCTATGTCGGCTTGGACGCCGCTTGGGCCTTAAAAGCCCGCGGTTTGCGCGTGACCCTGCTATCGCCGTCTGGTATACTATCGCCCACGTTACCATCCGCGATGGGGCAAATTGTCAAAGAGCACCTTCAGTCTGCACAGATCGTAGTGAGAGCGGAGCGTGCTTCCAGTGTCGAAAAGGCTGGTGACGGGCGAATCATAGCCATTCTTACGGACAAAGGGGAAAAAATCGGTTGTGACTTTGTGTTGGTTGCAGCAGGCACCGCGCCTGTTGCAGACCTGGGGGCACAAGCGGGATTAAAGGTGGGCGTAAACGGCGGCATTTTGGTCGACGATCAGATGCGGACATCGGTCCAGGGTATTTGGGCGTGTGGCGATTGTACTGAGCGAAAGGAGCTCATTTTTGATGCCACCATTCGAGCTCCCCTCTCGCTAAATGCGTTTCGTTCTGGCCGCGTTGCGGGACGCAACGCGGCCAGAAGCGGCCGAGGACGCCCAGCGACTATTGCCCCCTTGGTACATGCGGCCGCCTTGGGGCTGGGGACGTTGGAAATCGCACATACCGGCTGGAACCTCGAACAAGCTACTTCACTTGGCAAAAATGTAGTATCGGCCACTATTCAGAGCCGCACGGCATCGGCCATGGCGTCCAACAGCCCGGTACACATTACCCTTGTGGCGGAGCGTGATTCAAGACGTTTAGTTGGAGGACAGATTGTGGGCGGCGCCGGTTCGGCACAGCGCGTAAACGTCTTGACGACTCTAATTCGTGCAAAAGGAACGGTGGAGGACCTGTATAATGTCGATTTTGTCTATGCACCTTCTTTAGCGCCGGCGCACGATCCTTTGTTTGTGGCGGCTCGAACTCTTCAGAAATCTCTTTGACCGGATAAAGATGCCCCATTTCCCCAAAAAATCTAATCGATCTATTCAGCCTACGAATTCGGCGCGAGTGGAAGCGGCCCGGCAACTAGAACAAAATGATGATCGAAAAGCATTTGTTGCTTGCCAATGGTTCTATGGTCTCTTCTAGCT
>CALEEY010000168.1 GCA_937877085.1 uncultured Bacteroidota bacterium | reverse complement strand
TCCTCACAGCAGTTTAGATTTTATACCAGCTGCTGAGTTTGCATCAACCTACAAAACCACTAACCCGGCTCCTGTTCTAACATAGAAAGTGGTACGGAAAACCAAGTCATTCCACAAGCTTCTATTTCGCTCAACGAGTACCCTGTTAGCGCAGTAAAATGGTCCAGAACGTGATCCGAATTCAAAGAGCGCGCACGATGCATCGATTGATTCCAATCGGAAAGCCGGTCGCTACTGGTCCGAACGCGCCTCATAAACCGATTACGGGCAACCACCAATTCCGGTAGGTCATTTTCAGGCTCCATCACTGCATCGGCTACCCAAAAAGGCAAATTGGCGGCATCGCGACCCGGGTCGGTCAGAGCCCCCATCTCCTCCAATTTGGTTTGAAAACCCAGGATCGAGTCTCTACCCAAGTAAGGGGCTATTCTACTCCAGAGGCCAGCCAACGGGCCGAACGGCAAACGGAGCATGCTAAGCTCCTTGACCGAGCGGGCCAACGTGGTCGAGTGTGTGGTCCAAAATCGCATAAGGGGGAAGGTCTTAAATAAATGTATCATGTTGACACCAAAAGGGAGTGGACATAACCCGTTTAATCATTTTCAAAAATTTGAACAGCCCAAGCTCGTAGCGCTTGGTCCTTTCGAAAACGGGCGCAGATCTTGTGTATGTAGGACCGAACCGTCGGAACTCGTTTTCCGATAATTCGGCTTATCTCTTCATAAGAGAGGCCTTCGATGAACTTCATTCTTGCCGTAGGCTGCAAAAACTCTGGCAATGACTCCGTGGCGCGAACGAGGGCCACGTGAACCCCGGCCACGTTGTCCTCAAGATCATTCTTGGACGGTACATCGGGTGGATCGGAGGGTAGGTGCTCTAAGCCCGTAATGGAGTGACGACGAGTCACAAAATTGATATAGGTATTGCGACAAACGACGCTCACCCATTGGGCATATCGATCGTAACTATCTATTCCGCCCCTGCTTCTTTCAACCTTTTGATAGGTTTTTTCTACAATGTGATCTAGTTCGGAGGATCGGAAGGCGGTTTCCTTCAAAAACTTGATCAAGAAATAGCGCCGAACAAAGCAATAGGTCCAAAGGTCAATCAGGACCTTTTGTTGCTTTAGGCCGCTCGACATATACGAGCTAAAGGCCTCATTCACGCGCTCGGCTTCATCCAGCCGGAAAGGAAGACTGGAGGCCAATACTTCCAGAGAGGAGAGTTCAGTTTTATAAGACATGAGCACCGGAAAGCTAGATCGGGGGGGGGGAGGCTACACGGAGTGCTTGCGATAACGGGTGGGGAGATCGCGTTTGCTCAGTAATAGAAACGCCAGATCTCCAAACCGAACGACAATTTTTTAGATTTCGATCGAATTCACAGTTCGCCCCCGCCAGCGCCTCCAAGCCCGCCAGCGCGCCACACCGCGAAAACAGCGCGAAAACAAGTAGGGCGGGCCGCTGCGCGGCCCGCCCTACGAAATTCCTATCCTAAAAAGAGACATCGCCAACCTGCAGTAGGTCCGAATCTCGACCAAATTCCGTTAGCGAATACAGATATCGTTTACGTCCGAAGCCACGTCAATGGTAATATTCGGACCAGTAATCAGCTCCCTATGCTCATTGGGCTTGTTGTCGATACTGGCTTGAAAAATGTAGGTCGCTCCTGGCTCTAGCCCTGGCACCGTGACTGCTCCGCCAGAAATGGTGCCTTGGGATTTTGTTAAGAGGTCGTCGGAAATCAAAAAGCTCTTAGAAGCGGAAGCCGGCTGTCCCTCTTTTCGATAATAAACAGTGATGGCCCCACCTATGCTAGCCACATTGAGTCGTGGACAATTCTGACCAAAACTCAAAGTGAATCTAACGTCTATTAAGTTTGAGGGTGGTGTAGGCAAGGTGGCCGAACCCGTGGCATTGCAAATACTCCCCGTGCCCGAGCCCACCTGAATGTCATCTTGATTTTTAATTACATAACCGTTGAGGTTGGTTGGCGCGCCGGTTATCTCAAAAGATGAACTCGACGACGCCACAACGATATCGGAGGAAACCCACGAGCCATCCGTGGAATACGCCCGCAGCGTAACGGCCCCCGCATTCCCGTTCCTGTTCAAGGTGAATCCTCCACTACTACAGCCCTGGCCCGCATACCCAAAATTCCATGTGGACAGATGCCCCGTTAGGAAGGTCGCTGTATAGTTTCCGTTTGGTCCGGGCCCAGAAATCGTGGTAGTGCCTTCTGCAAACCACGTTCCGTTGGACTCATTAAAACTAAAGACTTCTATCTGATCGCCATTTTGAATGGTGCGACCAGCCACTTGATTAACTGTTGACGCTGGGATGGTCACAGTTAACGGTATCGGAGGGCTAAACTGAGTGATTCGGTTTCCTCCCGCATCGGTAACGCGGACATCAGCAAACCCGGCAGTGGTCATGGCTTGCCGGCTTTTTACACCCGATGCGTT
Source organism: uncultured Bacteroidota bacterium (assembly GCA_937877085.1). Classification (GTDB taxonomy): domain Bacteria; phylum Bacteroidota; class Rhodothermia; order Rhodothermales; family UBA10348; genus UBA10348. Next base: position 20,456 of record CALEEY010000168.1, on the reverse strand, counting down.
CTGAACCACTGGCGAAAACCCTCCAGGAAAGGCCGAAGCCCCCGTGCCAGAAGCGTTTGAGAAAAACGAAATGTTCGTCGATAGGCTTCCAGATGCCGATTGGCCAGAAGTGGTTCTGGCACTGGTTCCGGCCGGTAGCGTCAAGGATGCCGACGTCTGATTCGTTGCGGCTCCGCCCGATGTCGACGCCTGCGAAGACTGTTGTACAGATCCCCCATTAACAGGAGTAAACGATGAACCGGATGCCGCGCCTTGAACCGCCTGTCCGGACCGAACCATATTAATGGTAATCTCTGCGGCCCCAACCTCATTTATTTCAACCGTTCCCGAACTTGTCTGATAACCGGGTGCACTGGCCAGCACAAAAATGGAAACGGGATTGCCACTTGTAGGGATGACCGAATTCTTGATACCAAAACTGCCTACGCCTCCTTCGATCTGGGCCTCCGTTAACGGGTCGGAATAGGTGTCCACAATGTCGCCGGCATGGGCGCCATCAAACGTCATGGTTATCGGAGTGTCTAGAAAAGAACCCGAAACGGGATCAATAAACTTGACAGAAATCGTCGTATGGATCTCTTCAAGCGCAACAATAACGTTAAAGTCATCGATAGCGTCTTTTACCGCTTGAAAATCACATCCGACAAGCGTAGCAACGGACAAAAGGAAAAGGGTTAAAAACCCACTGGTAATTTTGTTTTTCATGGTGAGCAACCCATTATGCTCGTTGATCAATACTGATTTTTTACTCATTCTCGTCACCGACTCGATTGGTGTCGCAACCGCGACTACCGAAGCGCCTAGGCTTCGCTGCACCCGCTCTATAAAATGCGAAACGACAGGCCAAGCGATATGACCGGCATCCAAGTAAACGTCTTGAGCCCTTCTTCCATGGTTGTGGCCCAGTTGGCCGTTTGAGCAATCATACCGGTTCCTACCATTTCGAACGTTGGTTTTCCAGCGTAAATCACTCCGGCATCAAACAAGAAACCGACCCGGGAGCCTCTTGTCATATCTCCATATCCGAAACCCAAATACGGGCTTACGGCTTGATCATATTTAAACGTCGCCGATAGCGAGCCAAGGCGTTCCGGTTGAAAAATCTTGCCATCCAGGTCGTAGGTAGAGACCGGGGTTCCATAGGCTGTAACCTCCCGGTTGTCCACGTAGGCGCCTCCGGTAAGACGAAACCCATTTGCAAACGGATGAAAATCGATCAAGCCGCTAAATCCGCCCCAAGTCACATCGGCATCCAGCCGGACCGATAAATCGTCCTCTGTTTCCGTTCGGCTTTCAGAAGCAGAAATCGCCGAACCGCCTGCTCTGATAACCAGCTTACGACCAATGGGAAGCGCAATTTCCACGCCAGGACCCATGGTGCCCGCTTTTACGGCGATAGCCAAACCCTGTCGCTTGGCTGTGAACTGACTTTGAGCCAAAACAGGCCCAACGACGAAGACTATGAGGAGTAATAAAAACGTCCGTTTCATTCGCTTCTTGGCTCGAAAAGTGACAGCATTATAGGACCGCACATTAACCAATTTAGGCCTCGATTTCAAGGTCTTTCGAAGAGCCACATAGTTTCTTCGTGCCGTCATCATCCAACAGGTTTGGCCTCAAAATCATCCACATATTGAATTTGTAGCCGGTTGAATTTTCAAGATTGGCAGAAGAATGTGGAAAACCACAACTTTTCGTACGCCCACGCGTGCATGAAAGCCCGAAATACGTGCCTTTCGACCACGAAGCGCACTTTTTAACGGACTGATAGATTGACGAATGGCAAAATCATTCGTATTTTGTTCGTCTGCGTTTTTTTCCGGCCACCCCCCCGGTAGTAAGAACTTCTTCTTGCACCTAGGTCGGATTTCAAATCTTGGATTAACTCCAAACAGAATACAGAGTCCCGATGGACGTCAACAGCTTTAAGACGATGAGTGCGAAACCGGCGGAAGTCGAGCGCGCTTGGCATGTCGTCGATGCAGAAAATATGATTGTAGGCCGCCTTGCTTCTAAGGTAGCCACGCTTCTCCGTGGAAAACACAAACCAAGCTTCACCCCCCATGTTGATTGTGGTGATTTTGTGATCGTGATTAACGCTGACAAGGTGCGTTTTTCCGGGAAGAAAGAGACGGATAAAGAATACTTCCGCCATACCGGGTATCCGGGTGGAGTTCGCTTGCGTACGCCAGCGGAAGTTCGGATTAGAAAGCCCGCCTTCATAGTGCAAAACGCTGTGAAAGGAATGCTTCCTAAAAACGTGCTTGGCCGTCAGCTGATCACCAAATTGAAAGTGTACGCAGGTAGCGAACATCCACATGGTGCTCAGCAGCCAAAAGCTCTCGCACTTTAGTCCCTCTCCCCGAGTAATTGAATACCTACTGAATCATGGCAACAGCCCTTAATCAGTTTATCGCTATTGGCCGCCGTAAGAATGCGGTGGCACGCGTATACCTTCGTCCGGGTGGATCCGGAAAGGTTGTCGTTAACAAACGCGAACTGAAAGAATATTTCCCAACCGAATGGAGCAGCGCTTCTGTTACATCACCTTTTGATGTTACCGAAACAGTTGGTCAGTTCGATGTCGTAATCAACGCCAAAGGCGGCGGAATGACCGGACAAGCTGAAGCTTGTCGTCTAGGTATTGCGCGTGCTCTAGTGGTGTTTAGCGAAGAACTTCGTAAGCCTTTGCGTGACGCAGGCTACATGACACGTGACCCGCGTATGGTCGAGCGTAAAAAATACGGTCAGCCAAAAGCTCGTAAGCGTTTCCAGTTCTCGAAACGATAGGATTGAAATTGCGATTATTGGCGCAGTGCCAGTTTTCGCATCATCACTCATACGCTTGGATGTTTGCCGGGGTGACCTTTAAGGGTTTCGGCAGACGCGCGAAGAGCGTAGTGGTTTAACCCCGTTACATATATATAATGAGCGAAGAAAAAGTACAGTCGGCGCACCGCGCGTCGATAGAAGACCTGCTTAAGGCTGGCACCCATTTCGGCCACCTTACGAGCCGTTGGAATCCAAAAATGCGCAACCACATCTTCATGGAGCGCAACGGAATCCACATCATCAATCTGAATCACACCCAGTCCTATTTGGACGAAGCCGCTGAGGCGGTTGCTCGTTTCACGCGCAAAGGAAAGAAAATCCTCTTCACGGGTACCAAGAAGCAAGGTCGCGACATTATCCGCAAGCTGGCCATCGAATGTGATTCTCCTTACGTGGTTGAGCGTTGGCTAGGTGGCACGCTTACCAACTTCCAGACCATCCGCCGTTCGATTCGTCGAATGGAAGAGTTGGTCAAGATGGAAGCAGACGGCACCATGGAGCAGCTCAAGAAGAAGGAGCGCCTCATGAAAGCTCGTGAGCGCGAAAAGCTCGAGAAAGTGCTTTCTGGTATCAAGGACATGGCCCGTGTGCCTGGCGCGTTGTTCATTGTGGACATCAACCGCGAGCACATTGCCGTCCAAGAAGCTCAAAAATTGGGCATCCCAATCATTGCCATTGTCGATACGAACTGCAACCCAGACGTGGTTGACTTTCCGATCCCTGCCAATGACGACGCGTTGAAATCGATCGAGCTCATTACTTCTGTAATTGCTAACGCCATTAAAGAAGGAGAAAAGGAGCGTCAGTTTGCTGATGCAGCTTCCAAGCTCGAAAAAGAAAAACGCAATCAGGATAAAAACGACAACTCGAAAGGCAAAGCCTAAATCCCTTTCGGGGTTTGGGGGGTTGAGTTCCGTTTCAGAGCGGGTTTCGCTTTCTGACGATTTTCCAAGTTTTCGGACAATTGGCCGGGTATTCAAACCAGGCGCCGTGTTTTCGATCATTTATTAGATAACCACTGTTTACCGAAGGGCTGTGTTTGAGCCCATCGGTCAATGGAATAAGCTTAGTTAGAACATGTCTATTTCCGCTGGAGATGTCAAAAAATTGCGCGAGCTGACAGGCGTCGGCATGATGGATTGCAAAAAAGCGTTGGAAGAAGCCAACGGAGACTTCAATGCTGCCATCGATCTTCTTAGAACCAAAGGCCAAAAAGTAGCGGCCAAACGCGCTGACCGCGATGCTAAAGAAGGTGTTATTGCTACCAGCTCTACCGCCGATGGCCGTACCGCTATCTTGGTCGAAGTGAACTGCGAAACAGATTTCGTCGCTAGAAACGACGATTTTCAGTCTTTTGCGCGTGAACTTTGCGACTTGGTCCTAGCCGACCTACCGGCAGATCGCGATGCCTTCATGGATTCGGTTATGAAAGACGGCCGCACAGTGGCCATCGCTCTGACCGATATGACAGGTAAGATTGGCGAAAAGATCGATGTTCGTCGTACCCAGGTACTGAAGAGCACCGATGGCAAAATCGTTTCCTATATACACCCAGGCGCTCGCCTAGGTGTATTGGTTGATATGTCAGGAGCTGGCAACCTAGATGCGGCCGGCCGCGACGTAGCTATGCAAGTAGCTGCTCTCAATCCGATTGCAACTGGTAGAGACGAAGTGCCTCAAGAGCTAAAGGACAAGGAAATGCAGATCGCAGCCGAGCAGGCTCGCGAAGAAGGCAAGCCTGAGCAAATCATTGAACGTATCGCGACAGGTAAACTAGAGCGCTACTACAAAGATTACGTCCTTCTAGAGCAGCCGTTTGTTAAAGACTCGGCCCAAACAGTTGGCGAAATGCTTAAAGGTGCCAATGCGGCCGTTAAGACGTTCGCTCGGTTTGCGCTAGGCGAGTAATTTCAGGTAGGCTTTTACTTGGATTTAGATTTAGAAGAGAGGGGTTCGCGCGCAGCGCGAACCCCTCTCTTCTTTTACCTAATTTTTGGGCGATCGTCACCGCCCTAGCGCCGCCTTATTTGCCTCGGCCAGCAAACCAGCCATTGACGCCGCTCTCCACATTCTTAATATCTGAACAGGGAGCGAATTGATACTGACTGACTCAAACGTTAGCTTGATCGGATCTGTCAACCTCACCCCACCAACGGTTAAACGTGGACGTAAAAGACACTAACGGGCGCACGTATCGTCGTATCCTGTTAAAATTAAGCGGCGAGTCGCTCATGGGTACCAAACAATTTGGTATTGATGAGACCATTCTAGACGGTTATGCCGCTGAAATTAGCCGGGTTGTGGATGCAGGAATTGAGCTAGCCATCGTCATTGGTGGGGGAAACATCTTCAGGGGCGTCAATAATGCCACGAAGGGTATGACCCGCTCGCACGCCGACTACATGGGCATGCTAGCGACCATGATCAATGCCATGGCCCTTCAGGACGCACTTGAACAGGCGAACGTTCAGACCCGGTTGCAATCGAGCCTTAACATGGACGAAATAGCCGAACCCTTTATTCGCCGCCGAGCCATTCGTCATTTAGAAAAGGGACGGGTTGTTATTTTCGGAGCCGGTACTGGAAATCCCTATTTCACTACAGACACCGCCGCCGCACTGCGCGCGCTCGAAATTGACGCCAACGTCATCTTAAAAGGAACCCGAGTAAACGGCATCTATTCGGCAGACCCCGAAAAGGATGCATCAGCCAAACTCTTTAGGGACATCCACGGAGAGACCGTCATATCCGATAATTTAAAAGTGATGGATATGACCGCTTTTACGCTGTGCAAAGAATCAAAAATGCCTATTATTGTCTTTAACATGGATACCGGGGGCAATCTTGAACGCATTGTTCGGGGCGAGGCTGTCGGGACCCTAGTTCACTGGAGATCTGATAGAACCACTCAACTGGCTTAATTCAGCTCCTCATTTAGCTTTTTGTCATGATACACGAAGATTTAGAACTCATTTTAGAAGACGCATCGGAAGGCATGGACAAATGCATTGAGCATTTACGCCATGAAATGGTATCCATTCGTGCTGGCCGGGCTACACCAGCCATGCTGGAGAACGTTCGCGTAGAATATTACGGCTCCATCTCCCCATTGAATCAAATTGCGTCCATCAACGCCCCTCAGCACGACCTATTGACCGTGCAGCCTTGGGATGCGTCTGCTCTGGGTGCTATTGAAAAGGCCATTATGGCTGCGAATTTGGGCATTAACCCTGGTAACGATGGGGTCTTGATTAGACTTCCCGTTCCTCCGCTATCGGAAGAACGCCGACGCGATTTGGCAAAAACGGCCCGAGCAAAGGGCGAAGATGCGAAAATTGCCGTCCGTGGCGTGCGCCGAAACGCCAAAGAAATGATCAAATCGACGCAAAAAGAAGAAAAGCTTTCGGAAGACATGATGTACGAGGCGGAAGAAACCCTTCAGGCCATGACCGATAAACACATTACTAAAATTGAAGGATTGATGGCCCATAAAGAGGCCGAAATCATGGAAGTCTAGCCTCAGACACGAGCTAGGCGGTCAAGATTCACCACTCCTGCACTAAAAGGCCGAAACAACAGGCCAAAAAGAGCATAAAGTGGCAGTCGACATTGGAGAGGTGTCCGAGTGGCTGAAGGAGCACGCTTGGAAAGCGTGTGTGCGGGTAACTGTACCGAGGGTTCGAATCCCTCTCTCTCCGCATCCAAAACCCGTAACTCATTGTTCCGAAATGTGTTACGGGTTTTCTATTTGTACCAGGTCTTCTGAATGGTGACGAATTTAAGGCCCATTTTCGACGTGGTTTTAGGCGTTTTTCTTCGTTTTCGTATCGGCGAACTAGGGCAAAATGAGACCTCCGTGGCAACGACAATCGAACTTTAAATGAGTCCTTTCGGATGCAGGTCAAAACAAAGAAATTGTTCTTAACTCAACTGTCCACGGAAACGGGGTAGAACCCGTTGGGGCACCTAAGCGAGCGGGAGGTTTTGCAGCATATCGCCGTGGGTGAATCGAACCACCTAATTGCTGAAAAGCTCTTTATCTCCGAAAGCACGATTAAAAAACATACCAATAGCATCTACGAAAAAATCGGCGTGGCAACGCGGGCTCAGACCATCGCTTGGGCGTGGCGAAACGGAGTGGTCGAGGAGTAGGAAGCTGCCAAGGCGCCGGTTGTTTGCTCCCCTACGGCTACGTTCAGCGCGCATTGCGAAAAACCATTCCGCTTTCACACACGAATCACGTTTCCATACGCAACAATTTATCATTTCTGCGCTATTTTAGGATTCTGGTACCGCGGCTACCTGATCAGGACCACAACAAGATGATCCGTATCACGATTTCAAGCCCAGTACAGTAGCACCGTAGCCAACACGATTCCGTAGCTCAGTTGGTAGAGCAGCTGACTCTTAATCAGCGGGTCGAAGGTTCGAGCCCTTCCGGAATCACCCATAAGAAGCCCCTAAATTGACTCAACAGTCGGTTTAGGGGCTTTTTTATTTCTACGTCTCAGCGATTAAGACTTTTTCCTGATTAAGCCTTCGACCCCGACATAAACGGAGCCAATAGGTAATACATCGTGGGAGTGACCAGCAAGGAGAAAAGCATCGAAATGCTGAGCGCTCCGATAATTCCAATGGCCATAGGTCGAAGCATATCCGCGCCGTGACCAATACCCCAGGCGAGCGGTAACATGGCTAGCATTGTAGCAAGTGACGTCATGAGGATGGGGCGCAAACGCCGTTTTCCTGATCGTAGCAGAGCCTCCGTAATGTCGGCTCCTTCGCTCCGTAGATGCGATACCAGATCGAGCATCAAAATTCCGTTTTTCGCGACGATTCCAACGCCGATAATGGCCCCCAGAAAACTGACAATATTGAGAGATGTCCCCGTAATCCAAAGGGCTGCAATCGTTCCGAACATGGCCATCACGGCGCCCACAACAATGGAAATCGGCTCCAAAAACGAGCGAAACTCAAAGACCAACACCATAAACACCAGAATAATTCCCAGAATGAGCACGGTCAGAAGGTTTTTGAACGCCTTGATCTGCTGCTCAAACAGACCTCCAAATTCCACTTGGGCCGCCGGAAGATCCGTTAACTGAGACAATCGCGACTTAATTTCCGCAACGGCGCTACCTGTATCTCGTCCCTCGAGATCTCCAGTGACAGCCACTAGCTGTCTAAGGTCTTCGCGGTGCAACTCTAACTGTCCTTCTTCGAGGATCAAATCAGCCACTTGACCTAGGGTGATGACGGCTCCGCCTGAAGATCTAAGCGGAAGCGATTTCATGGTCGCCATCCGATCCAAATTGTGGTCCTCAAGCAGAATCCGGATATCGACCACCCGGTCTCCTTCGAGGATAGACGTCGCTGGATTTCCTAAAAGCGCGGCGTTGACTACGGAGGCTATTTCCTGCGTGCTCAATCCGTACCGTTTGGCATCTGCCCGGCGAACCCGAAAGGTGATAGTCGGCCCGGTCAAGACCAGTCCGTCGAACGTATCTACCACTCCTGGCACCCCAGAAACCACCTCTTGGACCCGTGGAGCCGTTTTTTTCAACCAATCGATATCTGTAGAAAACAGTTTTACTTCAATGGGTTTGGGAGACCAGGTTAAATCGCCAATGAGGTCGCCCAAAATGCCTGGAAATTCCCACTCCGAACCCGGAATTGCCTCATTGAGGAGTTTGCGCAGTTCTGTTTTGACTTCTTCAGTGCTTCTGGTACGGTCTGGGCGCAATTTTACTAGGAAGTCGCCCGTGTTCGGTTCGGCCAATGCCAAAGCCAGGCGCGCGCCGGTTCTTCGGGAATAGCCCTCCACTTCAGGTAGTGACATGAGCAATGCTTCTGCCTCGCGCATCATGCGATCGGTTTCTTCCAAACTCGTTCCCCAGGGGGTTCGGTAGTCGACAACGAACCCCCCTTCATCCGTATCTGGTAAAAAATCAGACTTCAACTGCCCGTACAGTACGACAGCAGACAAAATCAGGAGGACGCTTACCACGGGTACGGCCCATCTCCGATGTAATACAAACCGAAGGGCGCCCTCGAAGGCCGTCAGTAAAGGCGATAAAACTTTTCCAGCAGCCGCGCCTTCAACGTGAGGCCATGGGTCCGCCGAGGTCGTGGCGGGATCTGTGGGTTTCGATTCTCCCAACTCCGAGTCACCGGCCGTCTTGTGATTTCCCAAAAAGAGCGACGCCAATGCTGGCGTTAGCGTAAGCGCGAGTACCAAAGAAGTGAGTAGCGACACGACCATGGTTAGGGCGAGTGCCCGAAAGAATACGCCTGGAAGCCCGTCAAGAAAGCTCAAGGGGATGAATACGACCACGGGTGTAAACGTGGAGCCGATAATGGGGTGAAGTATTTCCTTTAGTGCCTGCCCAATGGCCAACTGACGCTCAATGCCTTGCACCAGCCTCGCATGAATGGCCTCAACCACCACAATGGCATCGTCAATGATGAGCCCAATGGCGGCGGCAATGCCTCCAAGTGTCATCAAATTGAAGGTCATGTGAGACGCATACATAACCGCGATAGTGGCAAGAACCGAAACGGGAATGACCACGATAGCAGTTAAAACGCTACCCCAGTTTTTGAGAAACGCGTATAGAATGAGTAGCGCGAAAATCAACCCAATCATTACGGCTTCCCATACGCTACTCACGGAATCCTCTACAAACAGGGATTGATCGTAATAGAAAGAAAGCTCGATGTCGGGCGGCATCGTTGCGCTAAGCTGTGCCATCTGTTCTTTCAAAGAGGCCGCAATTTCTAAAATGCTGCTTCCAGAAGGCTGCGCTCTAATATTTAACAAGACCGCCCGTTTTCCTTGGGCATTGACCACATTAAAAACAGGTTCTTGGGACCGCTCTATCCTCGCAACGTCCTGGAGCCGAACGGGTTGGGTCCCCCGCATGCTTACGACAAGGCCCTCTAGCTCCTTTATGTCTTTGGCCCGCCCGTCAATAAGGGTTAGGTACAGGGTGTAATTTTCAGTCTGAAAGCCGGCTGGGGCAATGATGTTTTCCTGTTCAAGCGCATGCGTGATATCGTCTACACCCAAACCAATGGCCGCAAGCTTCAGAGGGTCCAATACGATGTGGAATTCGGGGGCTCTACCACCTACCAAATCCACCCTACCGACCCCCGGTATTCTTAAAAATCGTGGCTTAAGGTCGTACTGCGCGCGTTCCCAGAGATCCACCAAATCCCGGTTGGGGCTCGTCATACTCACCCCAAGGATAGGAAATGCGTTGAACGTAAGGCGCCAAACCGTCGTTTTTGCTGTTTCCGGTAGGTCCCCCTTCAATTGAGCGATTCGATTCAGGACAAAGAGCTCACTTTGAACCATGTCCGTCTGCCAGTCGAAGAACACGTTTACTTCCGCCCCGCCCCGTCCGGTTGAGGACCGAACCTGAACCACTCCCGGAATATTTTTGACAGCCTCCTCAATGGGCCGCGTTATCGTGGCCATCATCTCGTTGGATGGCATAATCCCGTTGTCTATCAGGATGACGACCCGCGGAAAATTGGTCTCCGGAAACACGGACGATGGCATTCTGGCAGCGCTAAAGGCTCCTCCCAGACACACAGCTATGGTGACAAAAATAATCGAAAGCCTATGCCGAATGGCGAAAGCGCCAACACCATTTGAGGGACGTCCGTCTGTGGCTGACCCGCCGCTGCTCGACGGCCCGGCCTCGAGCTCTCTATTCTCAGAGTTAGCGTCTGTCATTCGTTGACCTCTGGAACGGGTGCTTGACGCCGAATCTTGGTGTGCTCTGGCAAGGCATAGGATCCCGTTGTCACGACCGTGCCACCTTCCTTCAAATCTTCCCCGGACACTTCCACCATATTGCCATCGACAATCCCCACTTGGACAACGTGCTGGTGGGCTGAATCTCCTTCCACCAAAGACAACGTGCTGCGCCCCTCTCCATCGATAAAGACGCTTTCAAGTGGGACTGCAAGCACTCCTTCGTGTTCACTTACGACAATTCGAACGCGCACAAATTGTCCAGGGAAAAATCCAGAATGGGCTGCTAAAGACAATCGAACGAGCACATTTCCGGTTTCGGAATCTACCGCCGGACGCACAAAAATTACCTTGGACGAAACGGGCCGTTCTGGTTTCTCGCTGGCAAAAATCTCCGCCGACTGCCCCACCCGAACCCGAGTCAATTCGGTGGCGGGAATTTGAGCAGATAAGACTAGTCGATCTGTATCTATGATTGTTGCAATTGTTACGCCCGGCTCAACCGCATTTCCAGGGCCAAATTGAATCCCCGAAACTACCCCGCTAATGGGCGTTCTGAGCTGAACTTGAGCCAGCAACCCATCGGCAGCCATCCTTCCGGCTTTTGCCAATGCAAGCTGGTTTTCTGCTTCTTCAAAGCGCTTTTGAGAACTATTTCCTTGGGCCAGCAGGAGCCGCTCGCGCTCAACAGTCTGTTCAGCCAAATCCAATTCGGATTGAGACCGAGCGACTTCCGCCTGAGCCATTCGGTCGTCAAACGTAATAATTGAACTTCCCGCTTCCACCCGTTGTCCTTCCGTTACCAGGATGGATTTTATAATGCCGCCTACTGGGGTGGACAGAATGGCTACGCCAGCCGAATGGTCGGGGGTTGCCGGTTCCGACTCAACCGTCCCGTACGACTCCAAATGATCCTGGAGCGTCATCCGGGATATAGTGGCGGTTTCAACCAACACATCAGAAGCGAACTCAGATTCCTCCTCTTCTGAAGCCGCGCATCCAGAAAAGGACAATAAAATGAACATCAAACAAGCCGCTCTTTGCACAGGTAGGTTTTTCATCTCAGTTTTGATTGGCCTTCGATTCGTCTTGCGCCGTACCGTTTTGCATGGTCGCGAGAGTGGAGCCCAACGGGCTTTGAAGCGCATTTTCTAAGTCGCCAAGCGCCCGCAAATAATCGGCTTTAGTCGCAAGCCGATCCAGTGCTCGCACATTCATTTGAAGTTGAACAGCCATGAGTTCCGTTTTCGAAAGGTCGCCGCTCTGCCATCTGGAAGCGGCCAATTGTTCGGTTTGTTCGAAAGTCCGGGCGAGGGAATCGGCAATGGCCAAGTTTTGAGTCGCGAATCGGAAACCAGCTTCGGCTTGGGCCACCTCGTCCAATACCTTGATTTGAACCCCATCAAATCGAGCAGCGGCGGCCCGCCGGTTGGCCTCGGCGGCGGCAATCTTATTGCGGTTTCGAGTAAATATGGGAAGTGAAAATCCGGTACCGAGACTCCACTTATGGTCGCCCTGGTCATATTCGAATCCAGGCCCAAAGGATAGGTCGGGATACTGGTTGGCAATTTGAAGCCGAAGATCCGCCTCCGTTTTCGCATAATCAGCGAGTGCAGAAAGTACCTCTGCCCTATTAAAAAGGGCGATTTCCGCTGTTCCGCCGCCAAGAGGTGCCTTAGGGGACGACCACAACGATTCAAAAGCAATGTTACGTCCGGCCAAAGCATCCGAAGGCAAGCCCAATGCTGCTGCAAGACTTAGCAATGCGCTCTGTTCTTTAAACTGCACCTCTTGGGCAACCATTCGCACTTCTTCCGTTTCTGACTTAACGGCCGTGAGCTGCGCCAAAGAAATCAAACCCACTTCAACCTGTTTATCGATTTGGCCTTCATACGCTTGTTGTAAAATCAAGCGCTCGGTTATCAGCTTATTCGCTTCAATTGCAGCCGTCAAGGCTATCATGCCAAGGCGCACTTGGTCCCGAATGGTCCAGGCAACCGATGCCACGTGAAGCCGCGCAATTTCAACATCTTGATGGGCCGCCTTGCGACGAGCGCCGCGTTTACCGCCTGTTTCAATCGTTAGGTCTAACAGGGACGTCAGAATCCATGGGGAGGGGATGCCGACGGTGGAATTATACCCCGCTCCCAAATTAAGGGAAGGGTTGGGGCGGCGTTTCGAATCCAATTCTAGCGCCGCCGCCGATTCCCACTCCGCTCTGGCCTCTGCCAATGCGGGCTGAAAGTAAAATGCAGCAAGAGTTAAAGACGACAAATCCCACGATTCGAGCGGCCAGGCCCCCAAACGCTCCCCTGCCTGTTTCTCTAAAAAGGCTCGGAGACCCTCATCCGAGAGGCCTCTTTGCAGGAAACGAGTCGACTGCTCTTTAAGAATGAGGGGCTCTGGGGCGTAAGAAACGCAGGCCGAAAGGCCCAACATGCTTACCAAAAGGACGCCTAGTATAGCGCATCTGACTGAGACAGAAGACGAGGTCCTAAGCAACAAATGCGTATTCAATCTCATATCCGACTCAGATCAAAGCCAGTCAATTCATGCCGAGGGAACAGCCTTTGAAACTGCATTTCTACTGATAGGACTATTTATCGTCGCTTTTTTCGACCTTTTTGCTGTCCTTTTCGTCGTCGTCGTCATCTTCACCATCCTCGTCGCCTTCATCTCCTTCTCCATCTTCGTCGGCTTCTCCGACCTTTTGTTCGACGAAGTTTCCGTCCCCGTCAAAAATCAGTTCGACGGCGCCTGCTTCAGTATTTAACTGGACTTCGAAAAGCGTATTTCCATTGGTTTCTACGGCTTTTTCAGCTCCCGAAGGGGTAATTCCGCTGTAATTTGCCGACAAATAGGCAGTAACAGCCTCTGGAAGAGCGGTCAGCTCGACTTCGCTTTCAACGACCAAAATGTTGCCAGATGCGTCAATTTCAGCCGATGAAGCGACGCCGTCCATCTTAAAGTTGACTTCAAAGTTGTCATCTTCTTTTTCCCAATTGATGACTTCGGCAGATGCAAATCGGGTACTAAATGCATTCGAAACGACTGCAGGTACTTCAACAGCTTCACTTTTGGTGCTTTTTTCTTCACCCTCTTCACTTTCGCATGCTGAAAAGACGAAAAGGAGGAGTGTTAGGGCAATGACTAGACGGGAGGTTTTCATGGGATTCTATGGACAGATTTAAGAGAAAGATTTGACGTACAGATTCTACGTACAGATCGCGTTGGCAATGTAGACGGGCATAATAACCCCCGATTCTGAAGAAAATCTAAAGACGAAATCCGATTCGAATAGAGTGCACATCGTTTTCTGTCGTGTATTTCATGTCCCAGTTGTGGACCTCACATATGCTTTTGGAAATTGCCAGCCCCAGCCCCAAAGAGGGCGACGTCTGATCGGCCTTGGCGAATCGCTCGACTAAACTCATTGGATCGACGCTGAGAGGTACCCCCGAATTAGCGATGGTGATATCGGCATCTGACCAAGAAATCTGAATCAAACCCCCTTCCCGATTGTGTTTGATGGCATTTCCGATCAGGTTTGATAAAAGACTTTCGATCAAAAAAACATTCCCTCTTAGTGAAAGCGGCGACGTCGAAACTACATCAACAGACAGCCCCTTAGCCAGCATAACATCCTCATACTGTTCAAAAACCCGCTCAAGGATTGCGGGAATGACAACCAATGGAGAAAGGTCAAATTGTTGATTTTCGATTTTCGTCAGAAATAACAGCGACCGATTGAGCCGAGAAAGCCGCTGCGTTGAAGAAAAGGCTTCATTCAAAAGCTGAGCATGATGCTCCGGCAGATCGGGCAATTGAAGCGCTTCTTCGAGTTTAACCTGAATGATGGAAAGCGGCGTTTGTATTTCGTGAGAGGCGTTTTCGGTGAACGATTTCAGCAATTTGAAGTCGGACCTCACACGATTGCTCAGTTCCATGATGGATCGATTCAGCTCAGTAAATTCCGAAATACCGGAGTCTTGCAGCTCGATTCCTCGTTCGTTTTGCAAAGAAAATGACTTCAGTGCATCCAAATTGTCGTAAAATGGCCTCCATATTGACTGTGAAACGCGTTGATTCAAGTAATACAGACCGGCGAGTAAGACAACCATGGCCAGCAAGAGGGCTATGCCAATGGAGCCCAAATATTCGCTGGCTTCGATTCGGATTTGCCTCGCTGTTATGCGATACGAAACCCCAGCAATTATGTTGATGACAACGACTTCTCGATAGGGCTCCAACTCGTTGGTTATTTCGTCCAGAATCATCACGTTCTGGAACTGGGGTTCGGTCAAAACTAGGCTGACCCCCGCCTCAATTTCAAGCTCTGGTGCCGACGTCGCGACGTCCTGCCCTTGCTCCATTTTTGCCGAAATACGGTCCACTTGATGGAGCAAGCTTTCGGAAAGCTCTGCCTGAATCAACGATGTCAATGTTAGATATAGCAGGGCCCCCACGACAAACAAAAGCGTCGCGGTTAAGGCCAAATACATTCGATTTGTTTTCTCTAACAGCTTCATTGATCGGAAAACTTGTAACCCACGCCATAGACAGAGCGAATGTAATCGCTACCATCAGACATTCGAATCTTTTTCCGGAGATTCTTGATGTGGGTGTAAATAAAATCGAAGCTATCCACCCATTCGTTTTCATCTTGCCAAAGGTGCGTCGTAATAGCTTCTTTTGACAACACTCTCTTCTTGTTCACCATGAAATAAAGTAGCAAGTCGAACTCCTTTTTGGTCAGGTCCACCAGGTTTCCTTCGCAGTGCACCTCCCTCGTGGATGGGTCCAGAACTAAACGGTTAAACTGAAGTGTTTTTTGGCCACCAAAAACCCGCCTTCTCATGATTGCCGCCACTCGGGCATTTAATTCCGCCAGGTGGAATGGCTTGGTCATGTAATCGTCAGCACCTTCATCCAAACCCTGAATTTTCTCCTCCATGGAGTCCTTTGCGGTCAAAACCAATATTCCAGTTTCAGGATTTACCGCTTTCGCCTCCGGAATAAGTCGCAGACCACTTCCATCTGGAAGCGATAGGTCCAAGATGACCAGGTCATATTCGCTCGAATCGAGTTTCATCCGCGCTTCTCTCAATGTTCGAGCCACAGAACACAAGAATCCCTCTGTCTCCAAAAACCGAGACAAGGAGTCCGCCAACTGTGGCTCGTCTTCTACGATTAGAATCTTCATTTCCACTCGAATTGAATCTTGTTCGGAGATACCAAGTGGAGATCAGAAAAGCAAACGGACCCTATTTCGACCTCCAGACAACCGAAACAATGCCTTCCTGAGCCTCAAACGACATCGCTGAAACACCGCCGCCGCCCGCAAAAGAGGGCGATTTACCAGGAATCGTAGACACCAACGTCCGACCACCCACCCCGTCCGTCGACGCGAAAACATCGATATTTCGTAGCGATACCTGTTCAACGGCAATTCCAGAAACGCCCGCAGCCATTTGGGCATGTGCGGTATGAGAAACGGGCTGATCAGCCTTTAACAATTCTTTAGGTTCAAACGAAAGCGCCCCATCGTTGGAACGCGCCGTGAACAACCCTATCCCTGAAGCTGCCGCAGTGAACCAAGAAACGTGTACTGTCCCATTGTCATCAACAGAAAGACCAGGACCCGCATGAGGACAAGCCTCAATCACCCAGTTGTCGTCTGAAACACGGGTTGGATCCGTAAAAGTCAACCCGCCATCGTCCGATCGCGCAATGACCGGATCCCGAGCTCCATTTTCAAATTCGTGACGCCATGCCAAATACACCTCGCCGCTTTTGGAAACAGCCATGGTCGTTCGGCAACAAGGGCAGGCCGAATTATCTGCAACGGCGGTCTCAACAAAAGTCAATCCAGCATCTCGCGACGCAGCTATACGAATTTGAGACCCAACGGGCTGTCCGCTGGCATCCAGATTGCTTTCGTGTTGCATTTCGTGGGTATGAGGCGAGTCTTCGTTCATAGACGCGGAACTTTCCATCGGAACGGAGCCCCCTAAATTGTCGCGCTCCCTGGAATCGATCCATGAAATTAAAATCGTTCCGTCGGCAAGTGTCGTCATATTATGAAACGTATGTCCAGAAGGTTCTCCTCCGGCATCACTGTTTACCGGCCGCTCCTCACTCCACGTTACTCCGCCGTCGGTGGACCGCGAAAACAGTAGATCTGAAGCCGGAAAACGTCGTTCCGGAATGTAGGTGCTGTTTGTCCAAGCCACGTATACATATCCCTCTGGACCAATTTCCACTTGCGCCGGGGCTTGTGCATGTGGATTGGCATTGCCAGGAATATGATTGACTCGAACCGGCTCCGTACTATCCTGTCCGTCCTCGGTTACCCTCGAAGCATACACGTTCCAGCCATCATCATCTTTACGAATCCAGGCCCAAAAAATCGCATCCCCCGTGCGGGATACCGCCACCGTCGGACGGGATGTATCTCCGGTGTCCAAAGTGATTTGCACAGAAGAAAAAGTCGGCAGTTCAGATTCGGGGGCGCACCCAACGATAAGTGAAAGCGCGGCCAGCAAGCTAAGTGTTTTGTTTTTCATGGAGAGACCTATAGTCCATATCGAAGACTGACATTAATGGTACGGGGCGAGCCTGGAGCAAACTCATCTCCTCTAAAGGCGTTATGGGTAGCTCGCTCGGCAAAGAGCTCATCGGTTATATTGCCAACCCTTGCCAAAAAGGTCACTTTTTCAAGGAAATTCAGAGACGCGCGCAGGTTAAACACATTGTGACCGTCGTATTTCGAAGTATTGTTTGGGTCCATCCAGTAACTACCCACTTTATTCCACTCAATGGCCACAGCAGCGCCATCCAAAACAGGAATTTTATAGGCGATTTCAGCATTCAATATGACACGTGGTGCGACATCCATTTCATTTCCAGAAAAGTCAGTTCCGAGCCGTGTTTCCCACTCTTCAAATCGATGTACGGCATAGGTGTACGCTGTCGAAAGGCTTAGTCCGGTCAAGGGTGCCAATTCGACTCCCAACTCGACCCCTTTGTGACTGGTTTTGCCCGTGTTAACGCTGCCTTGCGTTCCGTCTGTATAAACAAAGGACACGATATCGTCGTTTTTAACCATGGAATAGCCGGTCACATCGAAGTTTACACCTTTGACGAGCTGGCCCCGAAGGCCTAATTCAAGGTTGTCCGCCTTGACCGGTGTCAAATCAATCGAATTAATGGACGATCCTTGACGAAACAACTGACCTTCCGAGGGCACTCTGAAGGCATGTCGGTAAGAGGCGAACATGTTCAAACGGTTCGAAGCCTGATACGTAACGCCTAATTTGGGGCTCACATGGGCATACGAACGCGTGTCAGAAGCCGGCCGACGATGACTTCCCGTGGTTTCAACGCTCATATTGTTGGAATAGTCATAGCCCAACAAATCCAGTCTCAGTCCAGCCGTCACACGCACGTTGGTTGCGGGTGTAAGCTCAAAATGGGCGAAAGGCGATGCCTCTTGGAAGGTTACATCGTAATCGTACTGATCTTCCGCGTCCGTATACGAGGTATAAATCTTGCCTTCCCGCACAGCGTTGACTTTAAACTCACGATGAGATCCTGGGCTGTAGTCTAGGTCCGCTCCCACAATCAGACGGGAATCCATCTTGTCAAAGTCCATCCGATATTTAACCTGCGTTCCGAAAGAGTAATTTTGCGTTTCCCAAATGGCCGGATCATACGAAAGCGACCAATTCGGAAGGATATCCATCGAGCTGAATCGGAAAAACGGGGTGACCGACAAAAGCGAACGTTCCGAATACCGCTCGTAAGCCGACGAAACGCGGTAAGAGCCCACTTTTCGGAAAGATATAGGCGTATAATTCAGTTCTGGATTCGCGTTGTAGTCAGCTTCTGAAACGGCCGAACCTCCCGCCGGTCCTTGGTCGATATTCGAATAGGAAGCTAAAGTTTTAACAAGCGAACGAGATCCGAGCCTACGATCCCAACGAAGGGTACCACTTTGCCGGCTGTAGCTCGAATTATTCCGCCAACCCTCAGAATCCGTCAGATTGACGTCCAGCCGGACTCCATTTCCCCCTCGGGAGCCTCCAGCAGAAAACAGTCCTCTTTTCCACCCAAAAGATCCTCCCTCAATGGTCCCGCCCGCTGTTGTGGACGATGGCACAGCCCCTGACGTGACATTAATTACGCCTCCTATGGCATCACTCCCGTAAAGCGCGGTGCCCGGACCTTTAATTACTTCAATTCCATCGGCTTGGGGAATATTGATTTCGTACAAAGCATTGTGATTAAAAAACCCTGTAGAGCGGGTTGGAACGCCGTTTTCGAGGAATAGGTAGACAGGATTCGTGTCCAAGGGTTGTCGAATAGACGTCATGTGGCCTTCTCCCCCCGTAATACTCACCAAGACACCCGGAATTAAACCCATAATTTGCGCTGGATGACTCGGGTTCATGTCGGCAATCTTTTCCTTGCCCACGCTTCCAATGGAAGCAGCAATATCAGACTTGTTTTGGAGTTCTCGGGTCGCAGAAACGGCTATTCCTTGCATGCTAATGGGTTCTTCCACCAATTCAAATTCAAGCTTTAAAGCTTGTCCGGATGCCATATGTACTGTTTGCTCAATGGTCTCGTAGCCAACGAACCGAACAGAAATTTTGTCGGGGCCGGGTGTAATCCCGTTGATCTCAAAACGGCCATCAAGGCCGGTAATGGCGCCTTTTTTACTGGTGTGAAGAAATATCTGGACACCGGCGATGGGCTGCTGTGAACTGTCCAGGACGTTGCCCTTTATGGAGGCTAAACTTTGGGCTTGCGAAGGACTGGAAATCGGAAATGCCAACGAGCATAGGCCGAATACAATTCGGCCCAACAGATTTGGGAATCGCATGGAAATACCAACTTTTGAGGGTATCAGACGGTGTCAGATACCCATTCGAATGAAGATAGAGGATGAGAAAGGCCTTGAAGCCTATAGGATCTTCAAACGATAGGTGGTCCGCGGAACCAGGGAAGCCTGTTTTGGGACTGAACGTCAGCTTCAATGACCAGCTGTTCGATCAACAGACCGGACGCCGGAACTACGAAGCTAACAAAAGCATGATCGCAGACAACAACTGGATTTTGAACAATTGTCGTAGAGTAATCGCACGATATACGAACCGGATTGGCTTCTTTTAGACTCGCTCCCATTGGAGCCATCGTGGTCAAATCGGGAGCGGCACTTTGAGCTTGGTGCGCCGCATGTGGGCCAGACATGGCCATCGCAGACGCGTGCTCCTTATGCTGCTCAAATCGACCGCTGATGAGCATCCAACCATAGTGAGACAAGGGCAATACGACGGTTCCCAATACCAAAATGGTACTGAGTCCGAAGGCCAACGCTGCTTTTTTGAAAGAAGCTTTTGTCATCTACTCACGAATGGATTCCAGCCATTCTATACTCATTCGCAATCTACCAAGTTTCGCAGCGATTCCAAATAAGCCTTAAAACCAGGCACAGACCCTGATTTGACTACAAAATGAAGCAAAGACCCCGATTTGAAAATTCTGATCAGGGTGTTTCGAGTTCTAGTCCTAAGAGCAACCTCGTTTACCGAATAGCCTGCCCACTGACCGAGTCGAAAAAGTGTAGCTTGGTAATATCGACGGCAAAACGCGTCGTAACGCCCCGTTCGGGTAGTTTTCCTGGGGCCAAGCGTGCGACAATAGGGCAATTGGTTGTTTGGGCGTGCAAAACAGTTTCGCTTCCCATGGACTCAACCAAATTAACCTCCAACTCGATTTCGGCAACAACACCGTGGGTGAATAACTGATCCAGGTCATAAAAATCTTCGGGACGGACACCCAGCGTGATATCCTGATC
>CALEEY010000167.1 GCA_937877085.1 uncultured Bacteroidota bacterium | reverse complement strand
CTGGTAAGTCCACCAGCGGAAGAGGGGATAGAATGTTTACGGATGGAGATGCATCGGAAACGGTTTCAATGGTGTACTGGATAGCGTCTATATTTTGGACGCCATCGTTGGTGCTCAATCGGAAGGAATAGGTGTCCGGGCGCTGAACAGTAAAGTCGACCGTGGATAGCGACCCACTTAAATGCATCGGAATGGATCTTCCGCTTTCGAATTCTATGGAAGAACTATCTGCCGTGGCGCCCGACAATTTCAATGTGACGCTTACAGCAGATCCAAGCAGAGCCGAAAAATCTCCGACGTTTGGATCCAGTCGTTTGGGAGGTATCCTGGTGTAGGAAGGATACGTCAGTAATAAACCCACTTCCTGTACGAGTGGTCGTTCTACAATTCGGACAGAAAACCAATCGCTGGTTACGAGGGAAGAGGAAACGCGGTACCTAAAGGGCTGACGTACGTTTTGGTAATTGTGGGAGAGCACACCGGACGAATCCGGAACAAGATTCACAAATCGGGAACGTAATTCACCCTCTACGATCGTCTCAAGTACGGGTTTGCTATCGCCTTTATAGTCTCCCAAAACTTCGGCGGTCACCAATACATTTTCGCCAATAATAATTTCCGCGTCCCCCGGTGAGATCGAAAAAGTATAGGGAGCCGGCCGTTCAAAAACGGTCGAGGGATTTAAAATGCGATGAGTAGCAGATAAAAATGAAGTGGGTGCAGCGATCAGGAAAACGAGAACGCACGTAATAGGAATGATTGAAAGACGGCTGAAATGCTTGATTTCCGTCCACGAAGTTCCCGTTTCAAAAGGGATATCCCGGATCGGCTCGCCTAATCTGCGGACGGCTAAGTCCACAAATGGCTCCGGAGACTCGCTGTGTTTACCAGCGGAAAGCTGAAGAAAATTGAGCAGTGAATCCCCAATGGTTGGAAATTGACGCCCTATCAATTTGGCCAAATAGGTATCACCTTTTTGGCCTCCTACACCTGCATTCACCAGAAACGGCCAAAAAACGAGCACTACGAATAAAGCAACCAAGCCGGCCGTTCCCGTCCAAAACAGCGTGACTCTGAGCAAGGGCGATAACCAAAAGTAACTTTCAAGCCCAGCGCCCAATAGCCAAAGGAGCGCGATGGCACCAAGTAGCAAGATCAAGCCTTTAACCAAATGCACCTGAATCAGGCGACGCCTGGCCATTTTAAGCTTTTCTTCTATGAAGGCTATCAACTGAAGGGTCGAGCTGCTCATGGACGTCGTTGATCTTTGGGGGCGATCTTTTTGATTAAGAATAGAGTCTACCTTTCTAGAAGGGTTCGAGTTTCATGGTCAAGCGCATGCTCGTCCAAGAACGATTAGAAAGATGTTATTATTGCAATAATTGTATCTCGAAGGTTCCTTTTATGACCCGTAAATATTGCAACTCCAGTGCCCTAATGGTACGTTACACACGGGCAAAATAACCACAAATTGAGG
>CALEEY010000166.1 GCA_937877085.1 uncultured Bacteroidota bacterium | reverse complement strand
TGCCTGATAGGCAAGAAAGGGAAAAATATCGCTGAAATTAACGCACTCGACTATGTAGCTGGATACGCCGTTGGATTAGATATGACGGCCCGAGATATACAAAATGAAGCAAAAGCAAAAGGCTTCCCTTGGAGTGTTGCTAAGGGGTTCGACACTTTTGCGCCCATAGGATCCTTTGTCCCAAGTTCTGAAGTGCCAGATCCTCAACATCTACAAATCGAGCTCCAAATTAATGGGAAAACACGTCAGTCCGGAAATACGTCCGATATGATTTTCCCTGTTGCTGAGCTCATTGCGTGGTGTAGCCAGATTTTCACGTTAATGCCCGGCGACTTACTCTACACAGGCACACCAGAAGGTGTCTCAGAGGTTCATGTTGGAGACAAACTAGAAGCGCAGATCGAGGGGTTTCCCATCCTAAGAGTAGGCGTACGGCGCTAGTTGGCGGCTTCAAAAGCGGATGAACCGACTCAGAAAGGCTTAACGGCCTCACGAGAGGTTTAGCGTTTCGGCAACAATCTGTTCGGGCGTACGCCGGCTTCTAAACAATATCGGCTCATGTGATCCAATGGGGACAAAAACTTCCGCTGGCAACGAGCGCATGTTGTAGTGGTTGGCCATGGACATCCCATACGCACCCGTATCTAAAACCGCCACAATATCCCCCTCAGACAATTTCTGAACCATGCGTCCTTTGGCAAAAAAATCTGCCGATTCGCATATGTTACCGACAACATCGTACTTCTCCAGCGGACCGTTTGGATTGGAAAGGTTGACGACCTCATGAAACGCCCCGTACATGGCCGGCCTGACCAAATGGTTCATGCCCGAGTCCACTCCTGCAAAAGTTATTTGCTCCGTTTCTTTGATGGTGTTGACCGTAGCCAATAAAACACCACATTCCGCCGTGAAAAAACGTCCAGGCTCAAACCAAATTTCTAGTTTTTTCGATGGGTGACTGGCGATGAACTGTTTTAAAGGGGCCACAATTTTTGATGCAAACTCATCCATTGGAATCCCAGCTTCATCGGCTCGGTAGGGAATACCAAGCCCTCCACCTACGTTAATGAACTCCAAGCGGTCAAACGAGAGGGATGCGTTTAGCATTACGCTGATGGCCTTCCAGAGCGTATCCGTATCCAGAATCCCACTACCGATATGCTGATGCAGACCTCGGATGTGCAGATCATACTTTTTTGAAATGGCATGGATTTGATCAATCTGCTCTACCGGAATACCAAATTTACTTTCCGTTCCAGCCGTAATGACGTGGCGATGGTGCCCAGCGCCAATCTGGGGGTTCAGCCGGACGCACACGTCGCTGCCTGGGTAGGCGGCCCCTAGTTTTTCAAGTCGGGATAACTCACCCACATTTAAAATGGCTCCCTTTTGCTTGGCATAATGCATTTCCGTGTCCGTCATGTTGTTGGCGGAAAACAGAATTTTATCTACCGGGAAACCGAGTTCAATGGCTAGGAGCAGTTCCGCAGAGGAAACGGCGTCAATCCCCAATCCTTCTTGCTTGACTCGGTTCATAACAGGAACCGCATGGTTCGCTTTCATGGCATACAATAGCTGCAAGGGCAAGCCCACGAGGTGCTGTTTTAAGGATGTAATTCGCTCCTTGAGTACCTCTTCCAGATAGACATAGGTGGGCGTACCGAAGGTGGAAGCGATGTTGAGAAGGGTTTCTGACGCGGGCGCTGGCTTTAACATAAATAGAAAATTAGATTCACGAGAGCACGTTGAACAATAAACGGTACTTACAGCCGGAGGCACAAATTACGATAGGCCGGCGTGGTTCAAATCAATTAGGTAATAACTTCACCAAACTCGATGTCTTCTCCCGCAAGTACAAATATGGTCGATGGAAGGCCTTCCGTTTGGGAAAGTAATTGCGGGTAATAGGTCGAAAACTTCTTATCAGGGGCCGCCATTCCTAAGAATACGAGGTCTGCGGTCGCGGAAGACTCCTTCAGTACATCCCAAAAGGAACGACCCTCAGAAACCAACACTTCTATTTGGGCCCCCGTTCTAGATGCCAAAAGCACTTCTTCGAGGTTATTGAAAGCGCCATCAGAGGCTTGAGCGGTTGGAACAACCATTTTTATCGTGACAGATGCCCCTCTCCATTCCAAGCTTGAGCTAAGTAGCCAGGATAAAATGAGCATCAAAGCGCCATTACCCTTTAACCCTCCCCACCAAACGTCAATGTGGCGCCTAGATCCGAAGCCGCGCTGCTCGTTGTATCGAACGATAATCGAGTTACGCTTTGCAGCATAAAAACGAGAAACCATATTGCAATAAGCCTGGTGATGCTCGGGCATCTCAGATGCCCCAAGCACAATCGTGTTGGGAACCAGCGTTCCTAGGCCATAGGTGTCCACCAAATGAGTTGCACCTATAAAGGGATCGTCGGATTTAGCAATACGGACCAAAGCCTGAATGCCTTGCTTGTTCATATAGTCATAAATGCCCTGGGTCATTTTTTCTATATGAGAAGCGGTAATGTAATCTGCACTCAAAATGGACGAAACCGTCAATAATCCACGATTGTGCGACAGGGAGGAGGCGAATTCAATTAAATGCCATCGCTTGGTTGGGGCTCCGGACAACACCAACAAATGAGGTCTCCAGTTCTTCGCATCCGAACTATTACGAAGACGCAGCAAGCCGGTACGGGTCAGATTAAACCAGATCCCACTGCGGACATCGCCCCAGGCGGATCGCAACTCTTGTCTTTCCAGCCAAAAATAGATGACAATGACAATGGCGACGGCCGCTCCTGTTGCCAGAGAATTGATTAAAAACATGACCATGCCGCATCCGACCGCACCCGCGAACGAAAACAACCAATGGACTTTGAATTTGGGCCGGAAAGATGGATTGCCTAAAAAACCTTCCAAGGCGGCGGTAACATTTAAGACGCCATAGGTCGTCAAAAAAAACATGGTCAAAATGGGGGCAATTACGTTCAAATCTGCCAACATTACCGTGATAACCACCAAGCCAAAGGTAAATGCGGTGCCCATTCTGGGCTCGTCGTCCGGACCTGATCCCTGACCAAGGAAGTTTAAAAACTTCGGGATCACTCCGTCTCTGGCAATGGCCTGAAGCACGCGAGGTGCACCCAAAATGCTCCCCAATGCACTTGATAAAGTGGCTCCCCAGACGCCCATGATAATGGCATCCCCCCACCACGAAATTTTTCGCATGATGAACGGGTCGGAAATCAGCTGCTCTGGGGTAGCTCGGGCCACGAGAATGATTGGGATGATCATATAGATCAGGTATCCCGTAGCTATCGCCGCCAGGGTCCCTACAGGAATAGATTTTGACGGGTTTTCTAAGTCACCAGACATGTTTACTCCCGACATGATTCCGGTAACGGCCGGGAAGAAGACGGCAAATACCACCCAGAAACCAGGCCCCAATGCGGTCGAGGTGCTAGCCTGCGTGGCTATTGACGCTTCCGCGGGACTTCCAAAAACCAGAGAAACTAAAGACAATCCAATGGCCGCCATAATCACGTATTGGGTTTTTATGGCCGTCCGAGCGGATTTAATGGCAACTAAGGTTATTACCGACGTGGTCACAAGAGCAACTATCTTTTCATCCATGGACGGAAAAACTTGCACCACGCTTTCTGCGAATCCGATGGTATACAAAGCCACAGAAAGAGCTTGAGCTAGGTATAACGGAATTCCCACAGCTCCTCCCGCTTCAATCCCCAATGAGCGGGAGATCATGTAGTAGGCAC
>CALEEY010000165.1 GCA_937877085.1 uncultured Bacteroidota bacterium | reverse complement strand
TCCAATTAGAGGGCCAAGCCTATCGTATTGTCCCCATCAAACATGATGACCAATTGGGCCGCGTCGTCCCTGGAGTTACAGATGCGAAGCTCAAAATGTTTAGGTTTAGGGGCTTAAACGATCCTGGCGTCTATTTCGATGAAAACATCCGCCGAATGACGGACAATTATCGCAATATTTTTTCTCATACCGCTGAAAATATGGCTCGTCAAGGTCGAATTAAGGAGGGCTTGGAACTCATGGATTGGTTTATGGAGCAAGTTCCGTTTACGACCATTCCAGGGGATGAAATGTCGTTTGCCTTCATGGCTCAGGCCTATGCCACGCTGGGAGAAATCCAGAAGGCAGCTGATATTTGGAAGATCGCCGAGCCGCTCATATTGCATAACCTGAGAAACGCGACGTCGACCAACGAAATAAACCGAGCCGCTCGGTTTATCGAGGTCATTCGAGGATCCTACCTCGAAGTCAGGGATTTTGAAGGCTATGCGAGGTTTATGTCCGAAATATCAGACATAACATCCGATTCTTCGTACCGGCCTACTGCAGCGGAAATAGAAGCCATGTTCGACGCTTCCGAAGAACAGCTACAGCAAGATTCTCTTTCTGCCAACAAATAAAAGCCATACGCTGCGATGTCCGGAGTGACAACCAAAGCGTAGAAGCTTCGATTTCGTGCGTTAAACCGCTGCTAGCGAAGGACTGTTATCGTACCCATCTTCGAATGGCCGGATGCCGTCAGCCGGTAGCTGTAGATCCCTGGCGCCAGATTGGTCGCTGGAACGCTTAGGTGCTGATTCCCAGAAGAAAGGAAATTGGATTCGGTTTGGACCCGAATTCTACCCAGTCCGTCGTACAAAAACAGGGCGACATTGGAGGGCTCGGCGAGATCAAAAGAAACGGTGAATGCGCCACTCGTAGGGTTTGGATAGGCGGACCCTAATTCGATAGTAGATGGAATATTCAGATCCTGCACGGCCGTGCTACCTGCGTCTGCCATTTGAAACGACGTCGTATAGATGAAGTCATTAAAAAACGTATCGTCTCCATTGGCGGTATTGGCCGCTGCGTAAAACGTAACGTCCCCTTCGCCCACAGCGGGCGGAATCCACTTCACCGTCCATGAATACGTATCCGTAGCCCTGGGGGCCAGTGCAGCGTGTGTTAAGTAAGCGACAGCGAGGCCGAAGTCAGCTAATTGTGTTCCTTCGGTTACTTCCCAACTGCCCGCCATGGCCCCGCTCGTATTCCGAACCGTGATTTGAAATCCAAAACGGGCGGCACCGGGCCGCGATGCTCGAACGACCAACTCTACGGGAGTACCGCCCTGATAGGAACTTGGGCCTTCGACCGTTACCTGGCCGTCACCTGAATTCAATGGATTGGTGGGGTGACATCCTCCATCGGCACACGTGAGATCGCCGGGCGCCCCTGTCCTACCGGCCGGTGCACCTGTGGACAAAACCGACGTAGCCAATAGCCAAACGCTTAACGTGGCGATGCCGAAGGGTACTGCTCGTGAACGGTTCCACATCTTATCACCTTCCTGTTGCTTACTGAGTAGTCGTACGAACCACAAATGGGTGCGAATCTTCATTCAACTTTAACGAATACGAGCCCACCGCGTATTCTCCGTCCAAATCCAAATAATACCGATAGGGGCGCAGTACACTGGCGCATACGGCTCCTTGTGGCCGTCTCATGGTCAACGTAACGAGAATGATATTGCCCGCGCGTTGTTGCACGACCTCATGAAGCTCCGAACAGGAGTCTGGAAAAGAGCCCTTTATTAGGACCTCTACCGGGACCGCCACGAGCTGGTCAGTAATTTTGGCCGGCCGAATGGTTACGGTTTCATACGTAGCATCAAAAAATCGATATTCCGTCACACCATCAGGGGGTGAAATCAGAATAGTCCGACGGCCATCTTCGGATACACCGTCTATGCGGTGACCAAATTCATCCTCTGTCTTAGCCGGAGAAAGAGCAATGCATCCAGAAATCGCCATCGAACCCAGCAAAATCAAAAACGTGGCTGACGATAATTTTTTGTGCATAAACCCTTCGCTGTTTAGTCTTTGAGAATCTTGACATCGGCTGCCGAACCCATTTCGTCTACCGTGGCGTGCGGTGCATCTCCCCACAACCGTTCTAAACCATAATATTCTCTTTGTTCAGCTAAGAAAACATGCACAACGAGATCCACATAGTCCATCAGAACCCAATTATGGTGCTCCTTTCCCTCGACGTGCCAAGGACGTTCACCAGCCTTTTCTCTCAAATTGGCCCGAACTGAGGCCACAATAGCCTTGACTTGAAGCTCGGAGTCTCCCGTTACAATCACAAAAAAGTCCGCGACTCCGCTCACCATTCGAACATCAAGCACCTCGATATTCCGACCCTTTTTCTCCAAAATGGCGTCCACGGCCAGCCGAGTAATTAACTTAACTGGAACCTGTGTTTTTCTCTTTTTCTCTTCTGTGCGTTCGGGTGTCAAATCCCGAGGCTCCAGTTTCAAATCTTTAATCTTTAGCATTTAAGCTCCCTGGAAATCATCCAGAATTTTTCGACCGTTCTATTGGATAGAGTCTGGAATAGCCACTTCTACATCCAGACTATCTTCCACATCGTTAATTCGCCAAGGACGTATCTCTTTGAAATCCTTACCAATTACGACGGTAGCATCAAAAAAATATTCAGGACGGACATCCTGACTAATGGCTGATGCCGGAAGGCCAATGGACAAGGCAACTTGCTGGGCGGCATCGAGGTTTCCAATTCGGTCAAGGATCACTGATTTTTCTAGAATGCCATCAGGGTAATTGTCTGTTCCCAACACGTCGAAACCCTCGTTGCGCAAATATTCCATCATCTGCTGAGCCAGGCCATTTTCTCCAGTGGCATTCAAAATATTGACTTGAATGATGTCCCCCAACAAGTTACCAGGATTGTCAAATCGGTGCGGATCTGGAGCGACGGTGGTAACTCGGATAAAAAACGCATAAAAAAGGGTGACGGCAACGGCTAGCGATAGGACTATCCCAACGTTGAGCAGCCAATTGTTGAATCTCGTAGTCACTAAATCTCGGTACCAGGGTAGTTAAAACGTTTTAGGCGCGGCAGAGACGTTGTCTCTGCCGCGCCTAAACATACATGATAATTGTGAAATCAAGTTTCAACTAACTCGATTTTTCGCCCATCTTAAATTTTAGATGGTTCGGAGGTTGGGATTAACGGAGGCGATCATTCCAAAACAAGTCGCGCCCACCAGAACCGAATTCAGCCTGAAGGGAGCTCCCTCCTCCATAACGCGAATTTCCGTAGCCGCCGCCATAACCACCATATCCGTAAGGATTTAGCATAGAACCATAGGGGTTTTGGCGAAACGAAAGATGAATCTCCATATTGTCATTTGGACGATAGGCTAGCTGAGCATTCTTAACGAAAACCTGACTATCAGACTGGCCGGTTACGCTCATCCCACTTTGGCTCGAAAGTGGTGAATAAGCGGCTGCAACATCCACTCTGGCAGCTAATTTAGAACTGAACTGCCACTGCATGGTGTTGGTGTACATGGACAAGCTGTTTCCGCCAAAGGAAGACATCTCAAACGAATGGCTCATTGAAAAATGGTCAGGCGAAAAATATTTGTTCAACGAAAATCCCGATCCGCCTTGATCATACAGCGGTACGGATGCCGTTGCAGGCGACCCCGCAGACCGCAATTGCGCGCTGACAGGGCTACTAAAACCCAAAAGAGCGACAAAAAGAAGAGCAAAAATTGAACTTCGCATAATAGAAAACCAAGCTATGAACTCAAGGAGGTCTGAATGTCGTATTATAGAGAGGGATACGGCTCAAGTCAAGAACGTTCCGCGTGCCCTATTATTTTGTGTCGTTTCGATAAATATTTTTTAGACCTGAAGCCGATCACTTCGCCGCATGTCCAAAACGTCTGTTTTACTTGGGATAGAAACGTCATGTGACGATACCGCTGCCGCTGTACTTGTAGATGGTAAACTGGCTTCAAGCGTGGTTTCGTCCCAACCTCAGCACGTTGAATTTGGAGGGGTGGTGCCAGAAATCGCCTCACGAGCCCACGAAAAACTACTCGTTTCGGTAGTAGAATCGGCACTTCAAAAGGCAGGGGTCAAAAAAAATGACCTTACTGGATTGGTGGTAACAAAGGGACCGGGACTCATTGGATCCTTGATGGTAGGCGTCTCCTTTACCAAAGCGTTGTCCGTTGGCCTGTGCATCCCATTTATTGGGGTAAATCACCTAGAAGGACACCTGGCGTCTTTATTTTTATCAGAACAAACGCCTCCCTATCCCCACCTCTGTTTAATTGTCTCCGGAGGCCATACGCAGCTTATGCGAATCGATGCCCCCGGTAAATTTTTAATCCTTGGAAAGACCCGAGACGATGCAGCTGGAGAAGCATTTGACAAGGTTGGTAAAATTATGGGCCTGGATTACCCTGCTGGACCGCTGATCGATAAACTATCCGTCTCGGGTAACCGCGCCTTTCATTCATTTCCGCGGACCCGGCTAAAAGGGTACGATTATTCTTTTTCAGGGATCAAAACATCCGTTTTATATTATCTAAACTCATTTGAAGAGGAAGAGCGACTTATCCACCTTCAGTCTTCCCTACCCGATTTATGCGCCTCTTTTCAGGAGGCCGTTGTAGATATGTTGCTCAGCCCAGTTAAAAAAGCCGTCAAAGATACAGGTATTCGACACGTAGGGTTGGTCGGAGGCGTTTCCGCGAATTCCCGTCTTCGTAAAAGAATGAGCGGTCTTATGGACGCTCAGCACGGCCAGATGTATGTTCCTGACATGGCGTATTGCATGGATAATGCCGCTATGATCGCCATGGCGGGACACTTGCGTTTAGAACTGGGTGAACAAAGTGCGCTTTCAGAAATTGCTAATCCGTCTCTAAAACTGCTTTGAGTACACTAGAAGAAATCATTATTCGAATTCAAAACGTTTTTGATGAAAATCAAAAGGGCGATCCCGACGATATTGCGTTCTGGCGAGATCGAATTGATGCCATTGATCAGATTCTGCTCATACTCTTAAATGAGCGATCCACAAGCGCAAATGAAATAGGACATGTAAAGAAGAAGCTGAAACTCCCCATCTACGTGCCGGAAAGAGAGAAAATAGTGCTCGATAATGTACTTAAAGGCAACAAAGGCCCCCTCGATGATCACGCCGTACGGGGACTATTTGAGCGCATAATCGACGAGACGAGATC
>CALEEY010000164.1 GCA_937877085.1 uncultured Bacteroidota bacterium | reverse complement strand
GCTTCCGCGCTCTTCACGGCTTCCGCGCTCTTCACGGCTTCCGCGCTTGTCGTCCGAGTCGCCATCTTCAGATGTGCTGGAGTCATCTCCCCGTCCGCTCTGGCCGCGAGATGCACCACGTTCACCTTGATCCCGATCTCCTCGTTGACGGTCTTCACCCCGTCCACGTCCTCGGCGATCGCCACGACCTGAAGGCCGATTTTCCTGAACCGCATCTCCACTTTCATTGGCCTCTTCGGGCTTGTCTGAATCGGTTTTGGGGCTTTTTAACTCTTTGCCTGGGAGGGGTTTCTTTGCCGCAGCAGTACGACCTTTGGCCGGCTTCCGGGCTTCCTTCGTGTCGTCCGCTTTGCTAGGTTTTACCTCGGCGGCAGGACTTGACTTACGGGGTTCGCTTCTTTTGCTTCCACTATCGGACTTGGGTTCGCTGCGGCGGCTACTTGCTGCCAAGGCCTCAGCTCTTGCTTCCAATATGAGGTAAATAATGTCTTGTTTGCGCATGGCAGAAAAACCGGATAGGTTCATCTCCTTCGCGATGTCTTTTAGATCAGGAAGTTTTTTATCCTGAAGTTCAGCAATCTTCATGTAATAAGGGAAAGTGAGCTCTGTGCTTCGATTTTGATGGCACGTACCCTATTGATTGGATGGAATTCCACGTGTTGGGCATTAGTCGATGGTAGGTACCAATTGACCAGACTCGGTAATTAGTTGAAATACTGTATTGATATACGGTATCGAGGAACTTTGGGGAAAAATTAGATGCGGGGAAAACCGCCGGACCTATCTCGTCGACAACCGGAAAGGTGATGGGTCGACAAGTGACCTGCGGTATGCAATTGACACACGACAGGCACATTTATTCTCAAGATAGGCTATAAACGTCAAAAATCAACATAGGTTCAAACTGAAGCACTAAAAAGTCACAGACCCGATGGTCCAATGGCTTCCATGACCACAAGGTGTGATCCACAGACTAAACAGTCTTTGCTGGCTGAACGAGCTTGCCGAACAGCGTCTTTCGTGCTCTTAAAAGATTGAGACACGCTGGCACCGACACTCGTTAGGAGTTCGGATAAGTTTTCAGATCCTAATCCCCGCGCACCTTCCGTGGGAACCGTCCACACCTCCATTTCAGTACTGGCCAGTTCTCTGCCTATTTCGATCGCATCTTTGTCTGCAAGCAGTCCAATGATAACGACGGGTACGAAAGAGCCTGAGCGGGCCTGTTTAAAAGCGGCCACTGCGGTGGCAATCGCATCCGGATTGTGCGCCACATCGACCATAAGGAGCGGGTCCGTGTGTAAAACTTCAGCACGGCCTCTGAGCCCCGTAAGACGCTGCACATGCTCAAGGCCCTGTTTTATGGAAGGAAATCCGACCGAGGGCAGCCACGCTCTTACCGAACAAATAGCTACCGCTGCATTTCCCAACTGATGGGATCCAAGCAATCCAATCGTCACATTTTCAACATATTCGTCCTCCAGACGAATGCGCAACCGGCCGTCTGCTTGTGGCTGAACGGAAACCAGATGTTCAGCGATTAAAACGGGTGCATCCTTTGTGGCTGCGGCGTTCGATATGGCTTGTACGGCATCCGGCGGCATCTTTCCCACGATCACGGCCTTTCCGGGCTTAATGATCCCGGCCTTCTCGAGAGCGATCTTGGTGATCGTATCGCCCAAAATGTCGGTATGATCTAGCGCAATGCCTGTAATGACACTGACCGCAGCGGGCAACACGTTGGTAGCGTCCAAACGGCCCCCTAATCCGACTTCTACGACCGCATGCGTTGCTCCTTGATCCGCAAACCAGAGTAAAGACAAGGCGAGGGTGGCTTCGAAAAAACTTGCACCTACCGTTTCAAATAAATCAAAATAGCGACCACATGCCTGTTCAAGCCATGCGTCGGGCGGCGCCTTTCCATCCACTCGCATGCGTTCGGAAACATGTAACAGATGAGGGGACGTGTGAAGCGCCGTCCTAAATCCCGCGGCGGTCAGGCAGGCCGCCATCATAGATGCCGTTGAACCTTTGCCGTTGGTACCCGCAACTAAGGCTACTTGGAATTGATGTTGGGGATGGCCCATCCCACCGAGAAGGGCCTCAATACGCTCAAAACCCGGTTTTATAGCCCCAATACCGTCGCTCGCATATCGAGGAAGCAACAAGAGTCGGTCGATGTTGGAGGTCATACGGTATTCAGCCGGGAATATTCAATTCTGCGCTTGCCGTCCGATTGGTGGGTAATCCGGACGAAATGCGTTCCTGGTGGCAACAAGTGTTCGGCCCTTTGAGGCCATTCAATCAAGCAAATTCCGCCTGCATTCAAGTACTCTTCTATTCCAGCCTGGTGCAATTCAGCTTCGCTAGCTATTCGATATAAATCCATGTGGTACAACACGTTAGAGCCATCATATTCGTGGGCAATGGTAAACGTGGGACTGGACACATCTTCTGGAGGAAATCCAAACGCTTCGGCAATTCCTTTTACGAATTGTGTCTTTCCTGCACCTAAATCGCCAATCAAGGCTACAACCGCGCCAACTCGTAGGCCCAAACCAAATTGTTTACCCAGCGCACGCGTCTGTTTTTCGGAAGAACTGTCGAACGGAAACATACTTTCCGAGCTAGTTGCCGCCATCCGCTTACCTTTTCGGCTTCAAAGTGATGACCGGTAGAATCATCTCTTCCATGGAAACGCCACCGTGCTGCATGGTATCGCGGTATTTGGTGAGGTACTGATTATAGTTCGTGGGATACACGAAATAATAGTCCTCTTTTGCAATTATAAAATTAGTGCTCCTATTGTCGCTGGGGAGACCATATTCTTCCGGGTTACGAACAAAGATGGCGTGGCGCTCATCGCATTTCAAATTACGTCCGTATTTGTATCGCAGGGCGGTCGACGTTTCGCGGTCGCCAATGACCTTGGTGCCGTGCAAGCTACGAATCGCACCGTGATCGGTTGTGATCACAATGGTGCAGTCGGTTTTAGAAAGTTGTTGAAACGCCTGGAACAGCCACGAATGTTCAAACCAGGTTCGAGTAAGGGCCCGATACGCCCGTTCGTCGGGAGCTATTTCCTTCAAAACGGCCGAATCCGATCGACTGTGGGCCAAAATGTCCACGAAATTGACCACAACAGCACTGAGATCGGCTTGCAAAAGATCGTGCACGTTTTGTTGAAAATCCCGACCATCTTTCGACCCAATCAACTTGTCGTATCGAATGCGCGCGCTGAGGTGTTTACGCTTTAACAAGTCGCCCAAAAACTCTTCTTCGTTACGGTTGCGGCTATGTTCATCGTCCTCTCCATCGGCCCAAATGCGCGGATAAGCGGACGCCAAATCTTTCGGTAGCAGGCCCGAAAAAATCGAATTTCTGGAATATGGCGTGGCTGTCGGAAGAATAGAGAAATGATACGATCGCTCCATTGAAAAGAGGGGGGACAGCAGTTTCTCGAATTCGAGCCATTGATCGAGCCTCATGCAATCGATCACGAAGAAGATAACGGGCTTCTTTTTCTCTAACTGTGGTAGGACCCAACGAGGGATCACTTCATGGCTTAATACGGGCCGCTCGCGGTTCGGCGGCTTCCCGACGTCAGCAATCCAGTTGGGGTATTGCCCCTCAACGTATTTGCAAAATGCTCGGTTGGCCTCCTGATATTGGTCGTCCAATACCTGCCGGACGCCCTCATCATCACCCAAATCCAGATCGTGCCGCAGTAATTTCTCGTAGATATTGACCCAGTCCGCGTGATCGAGAGGATTCATTAACGAGTGAGTCAACTGACCAAAAGACTGCAAGTAGTTTTGAGACGCCGCCTCATTTTCAATTCGGCGGCCATCCAATATGCGCTTGCACGTAAGCAACACTTGGCTTGGATTAACGGGCTTGGTCAGATAATCCGAAATCTTGCCACCAAGGGCCTCCTCCATGATGCGTTCTTCCTCGCTCTTCGTGATCATCACGACGGGGATATCTGCATACAGGTCTTTGATTCCAGATAGGGCCTCAAGACCTCCCATTCCAGGCATTTGCTCGTCCAAGAGGACCAAGTCAAATTTGCCCGTTCGGACCTGCTCGATGGCATCGACACCGTTCGTAACACTTTTTACGTGGTAGCCCTTAGACTCTAAGAAAAGGATGTGGGGGCGCAGTAAATCGATTTCATCGTCGGCCCAAAGGATGCGAGAAGGTGTTGCCATTGCTAATTTGAATTCGTCCGCAAAAAAAGTTTAGTAACGATGAGCTGGCGGCGATTCCTGTTGATGAGATGGGAGCAATGAGGTTCTACTACCGACAGTCCTCCCCTTTTGTTCATTCCACGTGAATCTCTTCGAAAATGACTATTTTAGGCGAACGTCACGCGAGCCAAACGGTACTACCGTTGTGCGTATGAATGGAATCCCGTGTACGCTTTAAAGGAATAAATGAGACCCAAGAGCTATGAATCAGAGAATGTTGGATGCTGTTAACAATCAAATTCAGGCAGAATTTCAGTCTGCGTATATCTATTTGTCGATGTCCGCTCAATTTGAAGGGATGAAGATGAGTGGGGCTGCCAACTGGATGCGAATTCAGTGGCAGGAAGAGACTGCTCATGCTACCAAGCTTTTCGATCATGTGATTCGTCGCGGCAAGACGCCGGTGCTTTTTCAGTTAGATCAACCTAAAGTAAAGTTTGATTCCGCGCTGGAAGCATTTGAGCAGGTCCTTGAACACGAGCGCCATGTTACCAAACTGATTCATGACTTGTACGGCATAGCGGTCGAAGAGAAAGATTATGCCATGCAAACCCTGTTGCATTGGTATATCGATGAGCAGGTCGAAGAAGAGGAAAATGCCGAAGCCATTATCGATAGCATTCGCTTGGCTGGCAATTCGGGTCAAGGCCTCTTCATGGTGGATCGCGAGTTGGGCCTTCGGGTTGCTGCTCCCGCTGCAGAATAATCCTTTAGATTTCCGCCGATGTCCATCTTGCTAAAAGCCTCTGAGCTAAAAACTCCGATGGCAGCATCTGAATTGTTCACCAGAACCGGTCCGCTCGTTTTTGAAGTCGGATTCGGAGATGGTCGCTATTTGGAACACTTGGCAGGTGCTAATCCCCACTGGAATCTGGTCGGGGCTGAGGTCTCGCTGGGGTCAGTGTGGCGCGCGTACCGCCGAATGAACAGAGCGGGCATTACAGATGTTAAGTTATTTAAGGGGAACGCCCGTTTTTTGGTAAGGGATGTATTTGAGGAAGGATCCTTGGACCGGGTTTTTGTAAACTTCCCGGATCCGTGGCCGCGCAAAAAGCACCTCAAAAATCGTCTGCTTCAGGTTCCATTTTTTAGAATTTTGTCTTCTCGGCTCAAACCCGGTGGGTCGCTTTTCTTGACAACCGATCACCCAGAATATTTTGAGTTTTCGGTTGAACAGGGACGAGAATCAGCGTGTTTTGATGTAATCCAAGGACCACCGCCTCCAGCCACCCTAGAGACGAAGTACGCCCGAAAGTGGCGAGATCAACAAAAACCGATTTTTCATGCTGAATTTAGATGTCACACCATCGTTCCTTCAGCTGTTCGACCAATCTCATCCATAGAAATGCAACACGCCACGCTTAAAGGGTCTCTAGACAATGTTGGAGCGTTTACCAAACAGGTAAGAAAATTCGAAGGTGGACACGCTTTTGTGATGGAAGCCTACCGCGAATTGGGCTCCCAGGGGCTCCTCTTTAAGGCGATTTCGGAAGAACAGGATTTTCGGCAAGAGCTGCTTATTCAAGCTTGGCCCAAAAAAGACGGTGTTTATGTCAGTTTACAACCCTTTGGCGATCCAATGACCACTAAGGGCGTCCGGGAAGCTATTCTGGCCGTGGCCGATTGGTTGGTATCTCAAGGTCTCGAGCTCGATCAAACTTGGATTTAGGCAGGCCCGGATTTAGGCAGGCCTACATTTAGGCAGACCTACATTTAGGCAGGCCCGGATTTAGGCAGACCTACATTTAGCCGCGGCGGTTACTTTTCCAACGACTGGGTTCGACGGCTTCCGTGGGGACTGGGCTTCCATTTTTGGTAGGACTGTTTGCGTCAACAAAAAGCACTGCTGCCATTGCCAAGGAGCTTTCTAGGTCTGGATCCGGGGTGTGGAGAACCTCCGGAGTAAAATGATCCGCCACAAAATGGGTTGAAAACCGGCCAGATACGAACGATTCGTGATTCATGACGAAGTGGCAAAAGGGAATAGTGGTCGGTACACCCGCAATTTGGTACTCCTCTAAAGCCCTGGACATGCGCGCAATGGCCTCTTTACGATTCGATCCCCACGTAGATAGTTTGGAAATCATAGGGTCATAATAGAGAGGAATTTCGCTTCCCTCCTCGACGCCAGCGTCCAAACGAACGCCAAATCCGGCAGGGGGCGTGTGTTGAGTCAAGTGCCCAGGGGCTGGAAGAAAATGGTTGGATGGATCCTCGGCATAGACCCGCGACTCCACGGCGTGCCCGTGAATATGAAGGTCTTCTTGTTTCCAAGGCAACGGATGGCCTTCCGCCACGCGAATTTGGGCCGCCACTAGGTCTATTCCAGTAATCAGTTCGCTAACGGGATGTTCAACCTGGAGCCTTGTATTCATTTCCATGAAGTAGAAGTTCAGGTCTTTGTCCACGAGAAACTCGATGGTCCCTGCGCCCACGTAGTCGCACGAGCGAGCTGCAGCAATGGCCGCCTTGCCCATAATTTCGCGCAGCTCCGGCGTCAAGACGCACGATGGGGCTTCTTCCACGACTTTTTGGTGACGGCGCTGAATGGAACACTCCCGTTCAAACAGGTGAACCACATGGCCATGTTGGTCCGCCATTATTTGAAATTCAATGTGTCGGGGTTGGCTAATATATTTTTCAATAAACACCCGCCCATCGCCAAAAGCAGAAGCGGCCTCACGTGAAGCGGCTTCCATGGACGAAATGAAATCTTTTGGGTCTTCTACAACCCGCATCCCTTTACCTCCGCCTCCTGCAGCGGCTTTGATGAGGACCGGATACCCTATTTGAATTGCAATGGAAGCTGCTTCCTGATGGTCAGAAATGGCATCTACGGTGCCCGGTGCCATGGGAACGCCTGCCTTTTCCATGAGGGCTCGCGCTGCCGTCTTATCGCCCATAGCTTCGATAGCCGAAGCCGGAGGACCAATAAAAATGACCCCGTTTGCATGGCATGCCTGTGCAAAAGCACTGTTTTCCGACAAAAAACCATAGCCAGGATGAACGGCATCAGCCCCACAATCTAGGGCAGTTTGGAGGATGCGTTCCGCTACCAAGTACGATTCTGACGAAGGGGCTTTGCCAATATAATAGGCTTCATCGGCGAGCCGAACGTGAAGGGCTGTGCGGTCGGCATCGCTGAAAACGGCAACCGTCCGGATCCCCATTTCACGACAGGAACGAATAATCCGAACAGCAATTTCGCCTCGATTGGCAATCAAGACTTTTTTAATAGGGGTTATATCTGACAATTCGTCTCGTTGGCAAGGGGTGGCACAGATTTGGCATTACAGATGGTAGCCGTTAACATCGAAATCATTCGCTGAAAGTGGTGGATCTAAGAGTGCGTCTAGTGGGTAAATTAGAAACTACGCAACAGCGTGATTATTTGAAGGGCTCGGAATGGGAATCCCAGTTCACTTAATATAAGCCTTCTCAAACCCACTCCGCCCTGTTGGTGTAAACGCGAAGAGACAATGAGCGAAGACTACTACAAACTTTTAGGTGTACCGGAGAAAGCGGACGCTCAAACGATAAAGAAGGCCTATCGGAAGCTGGCTCGCGAGCTTCATCCGGATAAAAATCCGGACGATCCCACAGCCGAAGGTCGATTCAAAGAAGTCCAAAACGCGTACGATATACTTTCAGATGACGCAAAAAGGCGTCAATATGATCGTATGAAGCGATATGGAGGCCAAGGAGATCCCACCCGAACACGACCTGGGGGTAATTATCGAAGGCCAGACGGAACCTATGTGCGCATGGATCCAAACGGAGGCGCAGATGGTGGCTTCGATCCTGGCGATGGGTTTAACGATATTTTTGAGCGCTTTTTTGGAGGCGCTCAGGGAGGACCCGGCGGTCCACGTTCGGGTCCAACGGGCTCGCAAGCTGGCCATTCCGAAGCCTATGATCGAAAAAGAACGGTCCGGATTTCGTTTGAACGCATGCTTCAAGGAGGGCAGATCAGTTTTAAACTGGATGACGATCATATAAAACTGCCATTTCCAAAAGGGGTGAAGGACGGGCACAAACTTCGCGTGCGATATAAGGGCCGCAACCTTCCAAACGGCACAAGAGGCGATTTATATGTGACCATTCGCGTTGATGAAGACCCCACCTTTTGGAGAGAGGAATTGGCCATTCATACCAAAATTAATGTTTCGGCTTTTGATGCCATGCTGGGGACTTCAATTAACTTAAAGACCCCGCTTCAGACGGTTTTAAAATTGAACATCCCTGCAGGATCGCAGCCTGAAAGTAAGCTCCGGGTGCGAGGACACGGTGTTGAAACGGAGGCTGGGAAGGGAGATTTGATTGTGCGTTTGGATGTGCGCATCCCAGATTCCTTGACCGAAGTTCAAAAGGACTTGATCCAACAGGCAAAAGCAGCGGCCAAAAGCGAATAGGGGCTTTAAAAAAGCCATTGTTGGTCGATAACGAGGAGGTATGAATCTACCTCGTCGAACATATTTCCTCGGCCTCCTGCTCGGCATTGTTTTTGCGATCCCTTCCTATGGGCAATCCAACTATTGGCAACAAGCACCCGGACCGTTTGGCGGGACCTCCGTTACCGATCTAGAGCTTATATCAGGTGGGCGGCTGGTTGCTGGCACATCGAGTGGCATCTTCTCTTCCGTGGACCAAGGAGTGACCTGGTCCTCTTTTTCGGAAGGTCTCAGCAATTTTGATATCCGCGATCTGCAAGTACTGGCCGATGGCCGTTTGGTAGCCGCGACCTACGGATCAGGACTCTTCGCGTTTAATGAATCCAACCAAACATGGGAAGCGGCCGGACTCGACCGAATCTATACAACCTCGATCATAGAACCCGTTGCAGGACATCTACTTGTGGGCGCCAACGGGTTTGTTTACGATTCCATCAACAATGGTCAAACATGGAAGTCTCGAACCATGGACGGGTTTGCGGTTAATGTTCAGGATTTGGCCTTCAATAATACACACTATTTTGCAGCTTCCTCCCTCGGCGTTTTTCGTTCGTCCGATTTGGGGGTTACGTGGCAATTTGCCTCGTTTGGTCTAGAGGAATACAATATTATTTCGGTGTCGACGGATGCCGCTGGCGTAGCGTATGCGGGCGCCTCTCCTGCAAACGGCGAGTGCGCCCTGTATCGATCCCGCGGAAACGGCAGTATTTGGACCTGCATTCAACCCGTGACCAATCCGCTGTTGGTCCCCGTCATAAAAGTGGACGCTGAAGGGGTCCTTTGGGCCGGTGGATATCAACACATCTTTAAATCCAGCAACCAAGGAGATGGCTGGCAATCGTTTCAGGCCTCCAAATCCAGTGTTAAATCGGTGGCTTTTGTCGGCCAATCCATTGTAATTGGAACGGCCGGTCTCGGCGTTTTGCTATCGCAAAACGCCGGCCAGACATGGACCGAGTCCAATGAGGGGCTTCGGAGCAAGATTTTATCGGT
Organism: uncultured Bacteroidota bacterium; assembly: GCA_937877085.1. Lineage (GTDB taxonomy): Bacteria > Bacteroidota > Rhodothermia > Rhodothermales > UBA10348 > UBA10348. The sequence goes on along the minus strand of CALEEY010000164.1, from coordinate 7,575 downwards.
GACCTTGGCCGGCACAGGAAGAGTATTGGTTGGAACGGAGGGCGGTTTGTTTGAATCCACCACTTATGGATCGAATTGGTCGAGGGTTAATCCCAACGCGCCGCTCATTCAGCGCATTACCGACGCCGACCTAGACGATCAGGGACGTATTGTAGCGGCTACCACGGCTGGTGTTTGGCGCTACACCGCTAGTTCGGGGTGGGAAGCACTCGGCCCGCCCGGCATGCCATCGATTCGAGATTTTTCCGTTCAACCGGACGGCTCGATCATTGTCGGTTATCATGCGGGACTCTACACTTTAAAAGGAACTACCTGGACTCCAACGCCCATTATGGGGCCCGATCAGTCCGCACGGGACATCTCGACGTTAACCGTGACAGCCAACGGGACTATTTTGGCCGGGGCGGCCTGGGATTCTTGGAAAAAAGCACCGGGAAATAGCCCATGGGAGCTTATGTCCGTAGGATCTATTCCTTGGTTTGACGTGCGCACCTTCGGAAACGTAGGCACGCGGGTGCTGGCCGGAACGCGGTATCTAGGAATCTTAGAATCCACGGACGACGGCTCCACGTGGAATACGCTCGGGACGGGACTCAATGGCACCGAGGATATTCAAGCCATTGCCACCGATAGCAACGGGCGAGTCCACATTGCGACGTATGGTTCAGGAGTATTTCAAATGAACCAATGGACGAAAGTCTGGCTACCCATGAACACCGGGTTTGGAACCCACCTTCGGGTTACCGCCTTAGCGTTCGATTCGAAAGGCAATGGCTATGCAGGAACGCTGGATGGAGGGCTGTTCCGACACGCTGTTTCCACAGCGACGGAAGACAATCCTGGTCTCGAAGTACCTAAAAGTCTACACCTCGGCAGTCCGTATCCGAATCCCGCGAACCGTACCATCACCCTTCCCATGGCTTTGACCACCGCTGGAATGATCTACGTGCGCGTGTATGACGTGCTGGGTCGGGAGCTCTTGACCCATTCGGAATTCCGACCTGCGGCAGAATGGGAATTAAACCTAGATCTTAGCCGCTTGGATGCCGGGATGTACATGTATTCCGTTCAGTCCGGAAATGAGTTTAAAAACGGCTCGTTCATGCTTATTCGTTAGGCGATCACATAGCCATGAGTGGACGTTTCCACTCCGTATAGATCCGATAGTCTTTTGGTCAAAACGCCTGGTTTTCCATCTCCGATGGTTCGGCCGTCAAGTTTCGTGACTGCGGCCAATTCGCCCATAGTCCCCGTGCAAAACATTTCGTCCGCGCGGTACGCGTCGGTGGTAGATATCCGAGTTACCCTACACTCCATTCCTTCCCGCTGGCAAATTTCAATAATGGTATCGCGGGTAATACCTTCAGGGCAAGCATCGGCTGAAGACGTGAAGATGACACCATTCTGTACTAGAAATACGTGCGTACCGTCTGCCTCAGCTATAAATCCCTCTCGATCGAGCAGTACGGCGGCATCTGCTCCGGCCACGTTGGCCTCTATTTTGGCCATGATCGATTGAATCAGGTTGTTATGATGAATCTTGGGGTCTAGGCAATCAGGCGGAAAACGGCGGATGGATGAGGTCATGAATGTTAATCCATCGCGGTTATACACAGGCTTCTTCCACTCTGGGAGAACGATGAGCGTAGGTCCCGATTGGTTGAGCCTAGGGTCCATCCCTGAAGTAATTTTCACCCCTCGAGAAAGCGTGATCCGAATGTGGACCCCATCGGTCATCTTGTTGGCCACCAACGTCTTGCGGATTTCTTCAATCAAATACTCAATGGACGGAATCGACTCAAATGCAAGAGCTTTTGCCGAGTTGCGAAGCCGAACCAAATGCTCGACGAGTTTAAAAATTTTGCCGTTGTACACGCGCAGGCCTTCCCAGACGCCATCTCCACCCTGAACCAAGCTATCAAACGGGCTGATCCCTGCGTTATCGCGGTGAACTAGCACTCCATTGATATTTACCATCAGGTCTCGATTTCTTTCGTCAAACTGCTGAAGCATGGTCGTAGGAGAGTAGGTCTTATTTCTTGCGGCGGAGCCAAAAATAGGAAACGGGAAGTCCAGTCAGCACGAATGCGATGTCAACTAAGGACTTTTCCCATTCAAAAACGGCTCGAGCCAGCAACAGGGTCACAATTCCAATAAGATATACAATGGGTACATACGGATATCCTGGAACTCTGAATATTTCTCCTTCCGCCTCTCCGACCTTTTCTTTTCTGAACTTGAAGAGGGCCAAGGTGGTCATGGTGTAAAAAATGAGGACCGCAAACGTCATTCCCGCTACAATATTCTCAAAGGACCCTCGGACCACCAAAATAACACCTGCCCAAAAACAGTGGGCGATGATGGCTCTCGTGGGCGTTCTAAATCGGTCATGCACGTAGTCGAGAGACTTGAAGAAAATGCCGTCCTTCGCCATGACGTAATACACCCGGGAAGAGGACAAAATGGTGCCATTGATACTCGATACGGCCGAAGTGATAGCCAAAAGTGCAACCCCTGCTGCTCCAGCAGCCCCGATCATCATAAAGGCTACATCGGCTGCCGGCGTGACTGTTTGGCGCATGGCTTCCATGCCCAAGACGTAGTGGTAAATGGTTATAGAAGAGGCATAGATCACGATAATGAGCGACAATCCAATAACCATGCTCCGGGGAATGACCTTCCGAGGATCCTTCATTTCTCCCGCCACATAACCTACCCGGTCATAGCCCGTGTGGGTAAAAACAATCAGAATCAGGGCGGGAATTAGATTGGCGAAAAAACCGGCATTATTGAGCGGAGCCACTTCCGATCCCAATTGGTTGGGGGTGCCGCCCAGTAAAAAGAAGAACAGGATCACGAAAAGAACGAGTCCCGTGACCTTAAATATGGTGGTGGTCCGTTGAAACAGGGCGGACCATCGGACGCCTACATAATTAAACACTCCCAACATGACGATAATCGAAAGGGCAACCGATGTGTGCCATAGCCCGGGGAGCGGAATAAAATAGGCTATGTAATCGGCGGCAATAATCGCTAAGCCAGCCCCGGGGCTGGTTCGGATAATGAAGAGCTGAGACCAGCCAAACATGAATCCCGCAAACGGGCCAAAAGCTCTTCGAATGTAGCTGTATTCGCCGCCCGTAGTCGGAATGCGGGTTCCAAGTTCCGCGTAAATCAGGCCTCCCATCATCACGAAAGCGCTCACAAGGAGCCAGGCGGTAATGATTTGAGTGAAAGACCCAAAATATCCAGCAATGATCGACGGGGTGGAATAGATTCCCGAACCGATCGTTATCCCGATCAGCAGTGCGACTCCATCGAATGTGTTGAGTTCTTTTTTGAGATCGGCCATACAGCCTCTGACGGTGATCGGATTCCGGTTCGCCGCCAAAGTAACGGAATTGCACCTGTGAATCCAATCGGTCCAACCGTGGCAATTAAAACGGTACGTCGAGAACGATAAAAGAGACAGGGATTAAAGGTGACTCAGGGATTAAAGGTGACTCAGGGATTAAAGGTGACTCAGGGATTAAAGTAAATCCAGGAAATGCAGGCAGGACTCCTTGCCCCCTTCTGCTTCCTCCCTCTACAGGGATCCTACCCACATTCCTGAATCTCCTAAGTACGACCCCGCTGCAGAGGCAATACAACCTTTCCAAGAGTTTAAAAGGCCCATTTACCCGCCAAACGGCTGTAAAAAACAAGTTTTACGAAAAGGACTTGCGCTGAATGCCTTTAGCGCCTTATTATGGCCCCACTTCCATCAAGAACGACCGAGGGACAGGCCCTGAGACGTCGTAGCAACCGGGAATCCGTCATAGGACTCCGTTAGGTGCTAAATCCTGCTCGATACGAGATCGAGATAGATGGGAAGGACGCAAAAGCTTCCCAGAGGCAGCTTTATACGACCCTCCCGAATTTATCGCGAGGGTTTTGTTGTATCAGAGCGAGATGGGAAAGAAGCAAACCGACACTGGTCGGTCACATGAGGCTACCAAAGTCTCGAGTGAAGCATTCTCTCCCGAGCACCGAGTTTAACTCTGCTACAAGCTCAAGGCAACCCATCGGACATTTGGTTGGAAGGAATCAACCAGTAACTGACATCCGATTTCCACCATGTCTGCTTCCCATATTTCTTCCAGCCCATCACCTGCAAACCATTCCAACGCCCTTTCGTCAGGATTGCATCCCCAAACTAAACTCGCGCTTGCGGGCCAGCAAACGGACGGGGCCTACAAAAGTGTGTCGTTGCCCATTTATCAAACCGCCATTTTTAGGTTTGACGATACCGATGGAAAACCGCAATACGATTATTCCCGTTCGGGAAATCCGACACGTGCCGCTTTGGAATCGACCATTGCCGAACTAGAGGGCGGAGCGGGTGCGGTTTGCGTAGCGAGTGGAATGGCGGCCGTGGCAACCGTTCTCGCACTGTACGATGTGGGAAGCCACATCGTCTGTTCGCATGATTGTTACGGGGGCACAGAACGACTTTTGACTTGGTATCAAAAACAAGGCAAACTGGACGTGACGTATGCCGATTTGACCGATCCAATCAATCTTTCGCTTGCGCTTCGCCCCGAAACGAAAGCGGTGTGGGTAGAAACGCCATCGAACCCATTAAATAGAATCATCGATCTTCGGAAAGTCGGCGAAATCGCAAATGACTCCAAGATCGATTTGATTGTCGACAACACCTTCCTGTCTCCACTTTTGCAACGTCCTATCGATTTTGGGGCCAATTTTGTGGTTCATTCCACAACCAAGTATTTGAATGGTCATTCTGATGTAGTGGGTGGAGCCGTCATCGCGAGAACGGCCGAGGACCATGTCCGGGTTCATTTTGCGGCCAACGCGACAGGTGCCACCAGTGCTCCTTTCGATAGCTGGTTGGTTCTAAGAGGGCTCAAAACGCTGCCAATTCGCCTTCGTCAACACCAAGAAAATGCTCAGACGGTCGCGCGATATCTAGAAAGCCATTCCCAAGTCAAAAAGGTGTTTTATCCCGGCCTTGAATCTCATGAAGGGCATGAACTTGCCAAGTCGCAACAAGCTGGATTCGGAGGCATGGTCTCTTTCGAGGTGATCGGGGATGCATCGGCTGTCCGAGCGCTTTTAACCTCTACAAGAGTGTTTACACTTGCCGAGTCGTTAGGCGGCGTCGAATCGCTCATCGAACAACCAGCCACCATGAGCCATGCATCGATGAGGCCAGAAGCTCGCGAGGAAGCGGGAATTACGCGGAATGTGATTCGTTTGTCCGTTGGGATCGAGCATATTGACGATCTCATTGCCGATTTGGAGCAGGCGCTTGAAGTAGCACGATGTAGTTCAAACACGCTTAAAACCAAGGCGTTGGCAACCCATGTCTGATCTTAAAATCCAACGTTTCGATTCTTTTGAGCTGGAATCCGGTCGCGTTTTGGCCGGTGTTCAGGTAGCCTACCAAACGTGGGGCACCCTCAATGCCGAGCGAACCAATGCCGTTGTGGTGTTTCATTCGATGACGGGGGATAGCAATGCCGCGTCTTGGTGGAACTCCATCATTGGTCCGGGCCGGGCTATTTGCACCAACACCTATTTTGTGGTCTGCGCCAATTTACTCGGATCGTGCTATGGGACGACGGGACCGACCACGGTCAATCCATCCACTGGAGACGCATACCGGGGCGATTTCCCCATCTGTACGGTAAGGGATCAGGTGCAAATACAGCGCCTACTGATTTCCAGATTAGGTGTCAAGAATGTCGAGTGCGTGATTGGGGGTTCTCTAGGTGGATTTATGGCCCTGGAATGGGCTATTCTCGACCCTTCGCTGAAAAAGGTTATTGCGGTCACCACGAGCGGACGCCATTCGGCATGGTGCATCGGATGGACGGAGGCTCAGCGCCAAGCCATTTATTCAGACCCATTTTGGAACGAAGGCAATTATTCGCCCGCGTCTCCGCCCTCGGCGGGTCTAGCCAGCGCGCGGATGATCGCGATGCTTTCGTACCGCAATCCAGCCTCCTTTTCAGCCCGATTTGGGCGCGAAAAAGTGCTTTCAGACAGGGGGGCCTTGGCATCAACCGACCAAAAGAACGGGGTGAATGACGTCCAGGAAGTCTTTTCAGTCGAATCGTATTTGCGGTATCAAGGCCAAAAGCTGGCCGATCGGTTTGACGCCAACAGTTATGTCCGGCTCACTCAAACGTCCAACTCCCATGATTTGTCGAGAGGCCGTGGAACGTATCTTGAAGCGCTGCGGTCCATCAAGCAGCAGGTTCTTGTGGTTGGGGTGGATACCGACATTCTGTTTTCGCTAGAAGAGCAGCGTGAGCTGGCAAATGGAATTCCTGGAGCCGAACTTGCCATCATAGAATCTCCTCACGGCCATGACGCCTTTCTTTTGGAGGGTGATACACTCAATGGCATTATCAAAAAGTGGCTTTCTGGAACTCCAAAAGCCGTTTTACAACCTGTTTTCCAACAAGTATCATGCGCATAGATCTTACATCCAAAGTTGTCTTAGTTACGGGAGCAAGCCGAGGCATCGGAAATGAAATTGCTCGGCAGTTGGCAGCGTCTGGCGCCACCGTGGCGGTGCACTACAGTAATTCTCCAAGCGATGCCGAAGCCCTGTGTAAAGAAATTGGACACGGCGCGAAAACGTTTCGGGCCGATCTAGGGGATGCAGGGGCTGCCATCCGACTATTTGACGAAGTGGTGGCCGCCTATGGCCATATCGATGTCCTGATAAACAACGCAGGAATCGCAGAACTGGCACCTATCAACAGTCCTGACGCTGAATGGATTGCCAGTTGGGACAAAACGTTTAATGTGAATACGCGCTCCACTGGGATTCTGACGAAGTCCGCTATCAACCACTTTAAGTCGAGAGGAGGGGGCCGGATCATTTATATCGCATCGCGGGCTGCTTTCCGGGGAGATTCCGAGGACTATCTAGCGTATGCTGCGTCCAAAGCTGCGATGGTCGCGCTGGCACGCAGTGTGGCGCGAGGATTCGGAAAAGACGGCATTGTGGCTTTCGTTATTGCGCCAGGATTTGTGCGAACGGCCATGGCTCAAGATGCCATCGATGCCTACGGCGAGGAGTTCGTGTTGGGCGGCGTAGCGCTCACGCGGCTAACGGAGCCCTCCGATGTGGCTCCTATGATCGTCTTACTGGCCAGTGGATTGGCTGATCATGCCACCGGATGTTCGATTGACATCAACGCGGCGAGCTACGTCCGGTAAAATGGAGCATTCGCTGGTAAAAGTATTAAAGTTTGGTGGGTCCTCGGTGGGATCGGCCGAAAGTTTGGCTCGCGTTTCCACGATTATTCGGGGTGAAGCGGCGTCCAGTCGGCCGGTAGTCATTGTTTCCGCGCTATCTGGGGTGACAGACCTTTTGGTAGCCTTGATTGATTCTATCGATCCAGAATCGGTCATTGCGGGGCTTGCGAGGCGTCACATCGAACTTTCTGAAGCGGTGCTCGACGGCCGGCGTCGGTATACCTATCTGCGCACCATGGAACGGTTGCTGGATGAGCTCAGGGAGCGATGCCACCTACCGGACGACGGGCATCGCTCGGC
>CALEEY010000163.1 GCA_937877085.1 uncultured Bacteroidota bacterium | reverse complement strand
GGTCAGCGCGCTCATGAGCCGCGGGATAGGAGCATTCTCCATGACCGGATTCGTCGATCCCGGGATTTATTCTCACCTGTTGGAGCGCATTCGTCAGTCGGAATGCTTCTTTGTTTACGTAGCTCCCGAACGATTGAAGGGCCAGCAGATGCTGAATCTGATAAAAACGTGCTCTATTCGATTAATCGCGGTGGACGAAGCGCATTGTATTAGCTCTTGGGGACACGATTTCCGGCCCGAGTATCGAGAGATAGCGGCTGTTCGAAAGCTTCTGCCTTCAGTCCCGGTATGCGCCGTTACCGCTACGGCCACCCCCCGGACCGTTCGGGATATTGCGAAAAATCTAAAAATGGTCGCTCCGACCTTCGTAAAAGGGTCATTTGATCGGCCCAACATTCGATTCAGCGTCGTTCAGCAGACGGATGCGAGGAGGGAAGTCCTTCAGCTCTTACATCAGACAAAAGGCGCGGTGGTGGTGTACGATTCAACCCGGGTGGGAGTCGAGGTATGGTCGGAAAAATTGCGATTGGCCGGTATTTCAGCGGTTGGGTATCATGCCGGCATGTCGGATGAAGATCGGCAAAAGGCCCAGCGTGCGTGGATGCGCAAAAAGGTTCGGGTAATTGTGGCCACCAATGCTTTTGGTATGGGGATTGATCGTCCAGATGTCCGATCTGTGGTGCACGTGGGCGTTCCCGGGACCATGGAGGCTTATTATCAGGAGGCAGGGCGGGCCGGCCGGGACGGCCGGCCCGCCCATGCCTATCTCATTGTTACACCCGACGCCATTCAATCTAGAAACGCCATCATCGAAGGGAAAAAAGGCCTACGAAATGTCGCTGCCAAGCGTAGGGCGAAGAGACTGTTTGGCTTCCTAAAGCGCTACGCCGATCGGAAAATGTGCCGACGGTGGGCTATTCTCGGCTATTTTGGCCAAACCGCACCTAGCGCATGCGGGAACTGTGACATCTGCTTGGATGCTCCGGCCCAGTAACCTAAGCCAGTACGGTAACCGCGGCCTCGTCGAGCGAACGCTATTGATTCGCTGCAGACTGGTCCAGAACCTGGTTATACACCAATAGAAAGCGTTCCGGAACGGCCAACCGATCTTCTATCAAGGTGCTAAAATCCGCTTCAGTCAAATGGTGGAGGCTCAAAACCGAATCGCGTTTACTGTGGTCTAAAAATGTGGGCGCAACAGGCTCTCCAGCGGATGCGCTATTTTTAACTTTTGTAAACAAATCCGCATCCACCGTATGTAAATCGATTAAGACCCGCACCAGTAATGAGTCAGACGCGTCCAAGACCATCGACAGCTCTTCTGGAGGGGGAGAACAGGCCGACCACGCAAACGTGATTAGTAACAACGTAAAAACGGAACGACGTAAACGCGTCCTTTGGCCCGATTGCAGTAAATGGTTCATGAGGCTGGAACGTCAAGTTCCCCTTCAAGAGGGACCGTTCGAAAAGTGTGCGCTATGACTTCCATCTGACGGAGAAACTCGCGTTTATCATAACCCGGTGCGAAAACCATTCCGTCAATCATATACAGTCGCCCGGAGGATTCGTCGTAAAAAGTATAGTTTACAAATGGCCCTCCCATGCCATATTCAACCACTTTCCCGTCGGGTTCACGGCCAACCATGCGCCACAATCCGCGGGTTTCATACGCAAAATGGCCCAAGAAGTCGATATTTTCTGTGATTAACTCGCGACGGAAGTCAATAGAGACGTATCCGTCCAAGTTTCCTCTGATATTGGTTTCCGTTAAGCGTTCCCTGGCCTCATACACCCACTCAGGCGTCAAATTCGCTGGATTAAAGCCGTCGACATAATAAATGAAGACGCTTCGCCACGAATCGGAACTGACTACCCGGCGAAGCCAGACAAAGTCGGTGGTATCGATTGCAGAAAAGTAGTCATGCTGTGCGGCCACCGTGAATCCGTGTTTTTTGATCAGGGCCGCCTCAACCTTAGGCTGGCGTCCTTTTTCGAACATTTCCGTAGTCACTCGTTCGCGCGTAATGGTATTGAACGTGTACCGAATATCTTCTCCTCTGTCCTCCAATAGGTCAATCAGAGATTCAGCGGTGTTGCCCAACAAGTAAACAATTTGCTGATTGTTTCTCCACAGGTCCCTTCTCGATATAACAGAAGTACCACCATTTTGGACTTCCGTCGCCGCTTCCTCGCCTAAGCGAGACTTTAAAAACGCCGACTCGGGTGAATCTTCGGAAAGAGGGGCAATGAAAATGACGTTTTTCTGCTTTTGGAGGCCGTCAAGTACCTTTTGAGACACAATCGACACTTGGCGTAGTGAAAATTCCCTTTCGGGCGCTGGTAGCGTTCCCAAATAGGGGGAAACGTGTGTCCGAATGGCCTCTCCTAGCGCCCCATTCCAGTTCGTAGAGTCAATCACGATCACGATTTCGCCTTCCTGACCGACGGCGTTGGGCTTGTAATCTAGTGTCTCACAACCAGTTGACGCTAAAATGAGCGCAGTCACAAACAAGAAAGTGCGGTTGAACAATCTATGCATTCAGAGATCCAGTTTTCAATTCGTGGATGAAGGCTTTGATACCCATAAGTCTATCGTCGGGAGTTAGATTCGAATCGGCCCAGAGGGAATCAATGATTCCTACCAACGCCGATCCAATGATAGCACCATCCGTGTGAAGGGACATCTCAAGGACATCCCGACGCGTTCTGATACCAAATCCAACCATGAGCGGGTTCCGGCTTAGGACGGTCGAAGCCCGTTGTAAATACGCTTGAATAGGGGCTTTCGATCCTAAATCAGAACCGGTTACCCCTGTAACGGATACCGCATATACAAAACCAGAAGACAATTCGTCAATTTGAGTCATTCGATCTTCGGGAGTTGTGGGCGCGATGAGCGAAATAAGGTCAATGTTATTGGCCCGGGCCGCCATCAAAAATGGTGAATCCAACTCCGGTAAAACGTCGGGCAAAATCACTCCGTCTACTCCACTAGATTGGGCATCGCGGAAAAAGTTGCTAATTCCGTACTTCACAATCGGATTTGCGTACCCCATCAGAACCAATGGCGTTTCCGACTGCTCGCGAAAGCCGGCAGCAAAACGGAGGGTTTGCTGCATAGTAATTCCTGCCGCAATCGCTACTTGGCTTGAATGTTGGATCGGAAGCCCCTCAGCCAAAGGATCGCTGAACGGCATCCCAAGTTCGATAAAGTCAGCTCCCCCTTCATCCATAGCCCTTAAAATGGCGGGCGTGTCTTTTGGGGATGGAAAACCGCTGGTTACAAATACACCTAGGGCTTTATGGCCGGTGGCAGAAATCGATCGAATATGGGTCGAAAGTCTTGAAGACATACGTTGGATACCAAATACAGTGAACTAGCTTACAAATTGATCGAACCGGCTTACAAATACGACGAACCAGCTTACAAATACATTGAACCGGCTTACAAATACGTTGAAATCGTGCCCATATCTTTATCTCCACGCCCCGAGCAGTTGACCACGATTATTTGATCTGGATGAAATTCCTTGGCCAGTTTTGGCAGGGCGGCAATGGCGTGCGCTGTCTCAAGGGCCGGAATAATTCCTTCTGTTTGCGACAAAAGGCGCACACCATCAAGGGCCTCCTGATCGGAGGCTGTTAGGTAGGAAACGCGTCCAGAATCTTTCAAAAATGCGTGTTCTGGTCCAACTCCTGGGTAATCTAGGCCTGCCGAAATCGAATGAGCGAGAGCTACTTGCCCTTGTTCGTCCTGCAACAAGTAGCTCATGGCTCCATGTAGCACGCCTGGCTCGCCCAACGTCAAGGTAGCGGCATGAAGACCATCAAGACCCTCTCCAGAGGCCTCCACACCATACATTTTAACATCCAGGTCGTTCAAAAATGGGCTGAAGAGCCCCATGGCGTTCGATCCACCCCCAACGCAAGCTACCAGCGCGTCTGGTGTGCTTCGGTTTTCAGCTTTTTGCAACTGTTGCTTTACTTCGTTACCAATAACCTCGTGAAAGGTGCGAACCATCTGGGGGTATGGGTGTGGCCCAACCACGGATCCAATAATGTAAAAGGTGTCTCGAACGTTGGTAACCCAGTCTCGAATGGCTTCGTTTGTAGCATCTTTCAACGTCTTACTGCCACTGGTCGCGGGCCGAACCTCTGCTCCCAAAAGCTGCATCCGCATAACGTTTAAATGTTGACGTTCCATGTCTTCGCTACCCATGTACACGACGCAGGGCATGCCAAATTTGGCGCATACCGTGGCCGTCGCGACGCCGTGCTGACCGGCGCCGGTTTCCGCGATGATGCGCGTTTTACCCATGCGTCGAGCTAGCAATATTTGACCAACGGTATTGTTGATCTTATGGGCGCCTGTGTGGCACAAGTCTTCCCTTTTTAAGTAGATTTTTGCGCCTCCAAGTTTGGCTGTCAGGCGATTGGCAAACGTCAGCGCGGTCGGCCGGCCGACGTATGTGGAAAGAAGGTCTTGGTAGTCTCGTTGAAA
>CALEEY010000162.1 GCA_937877085.1 uncultured Bacteroidota bacterium | reverse complement strand
ATGTCCCCGTAAAGGTTGGCCGTTTCGGCTGAATCCTGCATCGCTTGACCCAACATGATTCCCCCATGAACAGCACTAGACCAAATGGCAAATTTGATTAAACTCACGTGCTCCATCGGATTTTTAGCCGCAAGAATCATAAAGATGCCAAGCACCGCATATATCCCGATGATCATCTGTTCATATTCCGGCTGGCCAGGCTCCCAACTCCATGATGAATGCATAATTTTCATCATTAGAAATATGCCTACCACGAAAATGGCACCAAATAGGTAGAGTGCCAACGACAGGTAACGAAGTTTTGTTGTGCGATCCTTGAGTACTCTCAGTAGGTGTATGTAAAATCAAGAGTAGTCACTTCCTAGTGCAATAACAACAAGGTCACTCAGCATTAGCCGGCACGGCCAAAACGTCATCCATAACACGCTGGGGGAAAGAAGTAAAAAAATAGGGCGGGCCGCAATTGCGGCCCGCCCTATAAACTTTTTAGGCTAGTAAATCGCGTTACTCTACACCTGAACCCGGGTTACTCTGCGCCTTCAACAGCGTCAGCTGTCTTCGAGCCGTAACGGCGCTTAAATTTCTCCACACGACCCGCTGTATCTACAAACTGGCGCTTTCCAGTATAAAACGGATGGTTTGTGGAGTCAACTTCTGACGAGTAGGTTTCGCTCGACATGGTCGAACGCGTCATGAAAATCGTTCCGTCGGCCAAGCTGACCTGCAACGGGTGGTAATTTGGATGGATATCCTTTTTCATAGGTCAAATCCGCGCGCTTAGGCGGGGTAGAATGTCTATCAATAATCCGTGCAGTCGATTTGGAGCACACGTAATTAACGGGGAGCCGGGAAATATACGATAATATCCTTTTGATATCAACGTTTGCAGAGGATTCACATAGTTATGCGATCTCCCAAGTTTCTCCCTCTTCCAATAATTTCTTTAGTGAGCCTTTGCCTAAACGATCCACAACCGCATGTATTTGATCATGCAACAGGTCATCGTAGCTTGGCCGGTCCTCGCGGTAAAACACCCCAAATGGCTGCGGTAGCTCAGGTTTCCAATAAACCCGAGCCATGATTCCAGCCAACTCCCTCGACGTTTCGTCGTAGACTAAGCAATCGTTTATACCCAGGTTGCCGTTCTCTAAATCGATGGATTCCAAATTGAAACCATCCAATCGAAGACCTTTCGTTCCGCCCGCATAAACCAAGGGTTTATCGTGTTCAAAGTAAATGGTCCGGTCAGTTTTGGTTTCTTTCTCCGTAAACTGGAAAAAGGCCCCATCGTTAAAGATGTTACAGTTTTGATACACCTCAACAAAACCCGTTCCCCGATAATCGTGCGCCCGGGTAAACATATCCTTCATGTGTTTCGGGTCGCGATCCATTGTTCGGGCTGCGAACGAGGCCTCGGCACCTAAAACCAGCGCTATTGGATTAAATGGGTGATCCAGCGAGCCAAAGGGCGATGATTTGGTTACTTTTCCAACTTCAGACGTAGGGCTATACTGGCCTTTGGTAAGTCCATAGATCTGATTGTTGAACATGATGATCTGCACGTTCACATTTCTGCGCATAATGTGGATGATGTGATTCCCACCAATGGAAAGGCTATCGCCATCTCCAGTGATCATCCAAACATCAAGGTCCGGTCTAGCAGATTTCAATCCGGTGACGATTGTCGGGGCTCTGCCATGAATCGAATGCATTCCATACGTATTCATGTAATATGGGAAACGGCTTGAGCACCCGATTCCGGAAATAAACACCACGTTTTCGCGTGGTACACCAAGCTCGGGCATGAGTCGCTGAATCGTCGCCAAGATCGCATAGTCACCACACCCTGGGCACCAGCGTACGTCTTGATCCGACGTAAAATCGGCCCGTGTAGCTGCGCTTGAGCCGTCGCCGCCAACCAGTTCTTCGGTTGACGGAGCGGCAGGCTTCATCCCCGGGGGAAACTTGGAGCTTTTTGGAGGCAGTTTCGGCCCGCTGGAAGTAGATTTTGCACCCGGCGGCAAGGTTGGCCCCGGTTTAGCAACCATTCCCGGCGGCAGGGTTGGCTTGCGACCGTTCGTATCGTTTGATTCTGGTTTTTTGTCTGACATATGCTTGTCTAACCTACCATTTCTGCAATTTTTTCGGCAATCTCGGATGGCCCAAACGGACGACCTTGAATCTTATTCATGGCTACCATGGGTAGTAAAAACTGGTCACGAAGGACCTTGACCAGCTGTCCGTTGTTCAATTCGGGGACCAAATGTTGGCTGAACTTACTCAGGACCTCGCCAAGGTCGGATGGAAGCGGGTTCAAAAATCGAAGGTGGATAGCAGCTACTTTTTTGCCCGATTTGTTCGAGCGAGAAACGGCTGCTTCAATAGCACCCCGAGTTGATCCCCATCCTACAATCAATAGATCTGCATCGGGATCGCCATAAACCTGGATGGGAGGAATATCGGCCTGAATGCGCTGAATTTTTTCAGCGCGAATCTTGATCATAAGCTCGTGGTTGTCCGCCTCATAATTGACGTTTCCGGATCCCTCCTGTTTTTCAAGACCCCCCACACGATGCTCCAGTCCAGGCGTCCCGGGCTTGGCCCATGGCCGTGCCAAGGTTGTTTGATCCCTCAAATAGGGCCAAAACACCTGCTCTCCGTCCAGTTCCTTGTTCGTTTTTTGGGCGTAAGAAACATTGAATGGGGTTAGTTCATCGGGATTAGGGATGAGCCACGGCTCAGAACCGTTGGCTAAATAACCGTCCGAAAGAAGGATAACCGGGGTCATGTACTTGACCGCGATGCGGCAAGCTTCGTACGCTACGATAAAACAATCTCCTGGCGTACTGGCGGCAATGACCGGAATGGGTGCGTCGCCGTTTCGACCATACAGGGCTTGTAACAAATCGGATTGTTCCGTCTTCGTCGGAAGACCCGTCGATGGGCCACCGCGCTGTACGTTGACAATGACCAGCGGAAGCTCAATCATGTGGGCTAGGCCCATGGCTTCTCCTTTTAGAGCTATCCCTGGACCTGAAGTCCCCGTAATACCGAGCGATCCGCCAAAAGAAGCTCCAATTGCGGTACCAATGGCTGCAATTTCATCCTCAGCCTGAATGGTCACAATGCCATGGTTCTTGTATCGACTGAGGGTGTGAAGGATGTCTGATGCAGGCGTAATCGGGTAGGAGCCGTATAAAATTTGGATGCCACTCTTACTGGCGGCTGCTACGATTCCCATGGCCAACGCCTGAACTCCCATAATAGCCCGATATCTTCCCGGCTTTTGTTTAGCGGGAGCTACTTCATATCGAGTTACAAACTGTTCGGTCGTTTCGCCAAAGTGGTACCCTTTTTTGAGTAACTCAAGGTTGGCATCTCGAATAACTGGATTTTTGCCAAATTTAGCGGTAATCCATTTCTTGGCGGGCTCGACCGGGCGCGAATACAACCACAACGAAAGCCCCAGAGCAAACATGTTTTTGGACCGATCAACTTCCTTTTGATTCAGGTCGAAATCTTTAAGCGTTTCCCGCGTGAGCCGTGTTAGCTCGACTTGAATGACGCGATATTTGTCCAACGATCCATCTTCCAATGGATTGGATTTTATATTCGCGAGCTTAAAATTTTTCGGCTCAAACGTGTTACTGTTGACCAAAATGGTACCACCCATGCGAACCCGATCCAAATTCACTTTCAAAGCGGCGGGATTCATCGCAATCAACAAATCCACTTCATCCCCTGGAGTGCGAATTTCGATCGATCCAAAGTGAAGTTGAAATCCGCTAACCCCGTAAGTCGTACCGACAGGGGCCCGTATTTCAGCCGGAAAATCAGGAAGGGTCGCCAAGTCATTCATGGCGTAAGCAGTCGCAAGCGTGAATTGCGTTCCAGTAAGCTGCATTCCATCTCCGGAGTCCCCCGCAAAAAGAACGGTTGCTTCGGACAGCGTCTCGACAGATTTAAGGGCCATCTAATTCAATGGTTAGGGTAGATTTGGCGCAGTCGAATGATCTCGATAAAGGTAGCCCAATTTAGCTTCTTTTGCGCTTTAAATAATTGAACAATTGTGTCTTCTGGCGAGTAGATAAAGAACGCCGACTTTGGGTTACTTTTCACGAACGAGTTTCGCATGATCCCCTATCAAGCCATAACCCACGATATTCAAGTTACTGTCCGACCCGTTTATTTGGACGGCCAGTCCGATATTATCGGAAAAAGATTCGTTTTTGGATACTTCGTTCGAATTGAGAACTTGGGTTTGGAAGATATTCAACTGCTACGCAGGCACTGGTTTATTACCGATTCAAGCGGTCGTGTCGAAGAAGTCGAAGGAGAAGGCGTGGTTGGAAAGCAACCCCTTATTGCGCCGGGTGAATTCCACGAATACAACAGCTATTGCGTGTTAGAAACGTTTGTTGGCCGTATGGAAGGCACCTACACCATGGAAAAAAGCCACGGAGAGCGTTTCAAGGTTGAAATTCCTAGGTTTGATCTCAAAGCGGGCGTCAACTAGATCATTTCAACGGTAATGACGCACGTTGCCGTGTTGAGAACGATTTGTTGAGTCTCCGAAATTAAGGCCGTATCCAGAATAGCTTTTGGCAGCATTTCGGGCGGGGTGTTCATATGAAAAACGGTGTCCGCTACCACATGCCAGTCTTCTGCCGTTAGGTGGACAGTAGCCTTCCCGTCTTCTTCGACCATCGGGGCAAATCCCAACACTTTGTTTAAGTGATTAATGCCTTGTTTCTGGTGCAGATTCGGATCGATGTTCATTGGGCTATTTCGTAGATTGCGGTTTCTTGGGTTTCCATTTATAGCCGCTCATCCTAAAAGATCCTCAGCCTGCCCCCTTCGATCAAAGTTTGCCAACCAATGAAGCAGTATCTCGATCTACTTAAAACTGTCACTAAAAACGGACTCAAGAAAGAAGATCGGACCGGAACGGGCACCCTATCTGTTTTCGGCTACCAGATGCGGTTCGACCTTCAAGAAGGCTTCCCGCTGGTCACTAGTAAAAAAGTATACTTCAAAGGACTGGCTGTAGAAATGTTGTGGTTCTTAAAAGGAGCTACCAACATCAAGTATTTGGTGGATAACAATGTCCACATTTGGGATGCGTGGGCCGATGCCGATGGAAATCTGGGACCCGTATACGGCAAGCAGTGGATTCGATGGGCGGGCTCAGATGGCCAAGAAATCAATCAGATTCAAAACGTTATAGACAGTATCCGTACCAATCCGGACTCGCGTCGCCATATCGTAAACGCGTGGAATGTGGCGGATATCGATGAAATGGCTCTTCCACCATGCCACATGTTTTATCAGTTTTGGGTGAGCCCAGCCCTCAACGGGGAGCCAAGAAAACTATCCTGTAGTCTCTATATCCGTTCGAACGACCTTTTTTTGGGTGCTCCTTTCAACATTGCTGAATATGCCCTGTTGACGCATATGATCGCGCAACAATGTGATCTGGAGGTTGGTGAATTGATTTATACGATTGGAGACGCCCATGTCTACTTAAATCATTTGGATCAAATCGAAGAGCAAGTATCTCGGACCACATTTCCGCTGCCAACACTTCGAATCAAAAGGCGTCCGGCATCCATTTTTGAATACGAATACGAAGATTTTGAACTGGTAGACTACCAATTTCACCCGTCCATCAAAGCGCCGGTGGCCGTGTAATGAGCCGACCTGAAATCGTTATTATTTCTGCCATTGGTGTTAAAAACCGGGTCATTGGAAAGGGGCAAGCGTTGCCTTGGCACCTTTCCGAAGATTTGAAACGGTTTAAAATGCTGACTTCGGGACGTCCCGTTCTCATGGGTAAGCGAACGTTTGAGTCGTTGATTTTCCAAAACGGTAAACCTTTGCCGGGGAGACGGAATTTGGTCCTTGCACACGACGCTGCCTGGCCCGAATGGGATAGCGTCGAAGTTTATGACTCGATTCCCGAGGCGCTCGAAGCCGTACGCGATGTCGAGCAAGTTTTTATCACAGGAGGCGCAAGCGTGTATGCCTCGTTTTTAAAATCGGCCGACCGGCTGGAACTGACTCTGGTCGAAGGCGACTACGAAGGGGATGTGTTTTTTCCACCCTACGAGCATCTGATTGGGACTATCTTCGAAGAGACTGATCGAGATTCCCGAGAAGGGTACGCCTTCGTCACCTACACGAGGAAGTAGTTCGGGTTACAAACCAACCCGAGCCAGGATCTGATCGACGCGTTTAAGATGGTATTCATCATCAAAACAGTCGCGTATGTCCGCCTCACTGAGTTCTTCCCGAATGGTTTTTGATTCCAGAACGATGTCCATAAAGGAGCGCTCCTCTTCCCAGGCCATCATGGCGCAAGGCTGCACCCGATCATAGGCGTCTTCGCGCATAAGGCCCTTATCGATGAGCTTATTCAATATCCGCTGGCTGTTGTAGAGCCCGAACGTACGCTGCATGTTGCGACGCATGTTCTGGTCGAACACGACCAGATTGTCCATAAGCGTCGTAAATCGCTGCAGTGCATAGTGAAGCACCGTCGTAGCGTCCGGTAAAAGTACCCGTTCGGCGGATGAATGGGAGATATCCCGTTCGTGCCAGAGAGCCACGTTTTCATATGCCGCAATCATATAACCGCGCAGTAGTCGAGCACAACCCGTCACGTTTTCAGAGCCAACAGGGTTTCGTTTGTGAGGCATACTAGAGGATCCCTTTTGCCCCTTTCTAAACGCCTCCTCCACTTCTCGGACCTCCGATTTTTGAAGTCCACGTACTTCGACCGCCATCTTTTCAAGGGTCGCCCCGATAAGGGCCAATACTGACACATAATGGGCGTGTCGATCTCGCTGCAACACTTGCGTGGACACAGCAGCCGCTTCCAATCCTAAAAGCTCGCACGTAATCTGTTCAACTTCCATGGGAACGTGGGCAAACGTGCCGACTGAACCCGAAACTTTACCCACTCGAACGCCCTCGGCAGCAGCCACAAACCGCTCCCGGTTGCGCTTCATCTCGGCGTAGTACAATGCCAGTTTTACGCCAAAGGTTGTCGGCTCAGCATGGATTCCGTGGGTTCGGCCCATCATAAGCGTATGCCGGTGCTCATCGGCTCGACGGCCCAAAACAGCAATCATGCGGTCCAACTCCGCCAGGATGAGAGCGTTGGCCTTTTTCAAACGAATAGACCAAGCCGTATCGACCACGTCGGAAGAGGTCAGGCCATAATGGATCCATTTTCGCTCGTCCCCCAGGGACTCGCTCACTGATCGGGTAAAAGCAACCACGTCATGGCGCGTAACTTCCTCGATTTCATGTATGCGGGCCACGTCAAAGCTTGAATATTTCCGAATTTGGTCCACGTCAATCGCTGGGATGACCCCCAGACGGGACCACGCTTCGCAGGCGGCAATTTCAACTTCCAACCAAGCGTCAAATTGCGCTTTTTCGCTCCAAATTTCCGCCATTTCTGGCCTAGTATATCGGTCAATCATGATCTTTTAAGCCGCTTTAAGGAAGACGTTTAATATACCAACTTGCTGAGACTTCCGCGTGAAACGGCCCCGAATACGGTGGCGTGGCCCGGAACGCGGTTTCGCAGCCCGAACTCCACATCCCATCCCAACGGGACCCTACAAGCTGTACCGCTTGTCGCGCAAAAACTTGTACAGCAATGCCCGCGCACGAAAAATATGTGCCTTCACCGTTCCTAGGGGCAAATCCAGCTCTTGCGCAATCTCTTCGTACGATTTTTCCTGCTGGTGGCGCATCATGATAACCCTATGATACTTTTCTGGAAGATGCTCAATGGCCGCTTGGATTAACATCTTGCGTTCATCCTCCACAATATGTCGATCGGGTCGGTAGCTGGCATCGGGAAGCTCGAATTCAATTTCGCCATCCTTTGTGCTGATGGGGGCATCAATCGACATCGTTTTGAGCTTGCGTTTGCGCAAGAAATCGATGGTATGATTCGTGGCGATTTTATAGAGCCAAGTCGAAAAAGCATATTCTGCGGAATACGATTTTAAGGCCGAAAAAGCCTTGATAAAGCACTCCTGAACCAAATCTTCGACTTCACCTTGACGGCGAACCATCTTTTGTACGTGGCGCGTTAGCGCGCCAATGTACTTCTCCATCAACTTTTGATACGCCTGCTGGTCGCCCTCGAGGGCTAACTCAACCAGCGTCCGATCCTGTTGACTGGAGACTGAAGGTGAATTTTCTTGACCGCCCTTGGGCATCCGATGATTAGGCTATTGAATGAAAACGATTTCGCCATTTCTAAGATAGCGACTATTCTGAATCGTCGTGGGTCGAATCGTAAAACGCTTCCAAAAGTCTACGAAACTATGCAGCCAAGACGATAACCAATGATCTTGGTTGCGGTCAAGTCTAAAATTACACCGACAATATAATTTCCTCGTATTATACAAAAGCCAAGCAAAGTGATTGCACTCATGAAATTGTACGACGAAAAAGAAATTGGATCTATTCTGAAGCGGGCCGCTGAGCTTTCCCATAACGATGCAGGGAGCGATTCCCTGGGTCTATCCCTGGAGGAGCTGCAACAGCTAGGAAAAGAAGCGGGCATCAATCCCGACTTCATCCTAAAAGCTGCCACGGAAATTGGAGCACAAAAAAGTCGGTCCGAGGGCAAAAATTTTTATGGTGGTCCGGTTTCTTATAGTAGTGAACTGGTTTTAGAAGGCGAAATCACGGCTTCCGATTGGGAAGAGATGTTGGTTAAGGTCCGAGATTGCTTCAAAGATCCTGGAATCGTTTCAACCCGCGAAAACACTTTTGAGTGGACCATTCAATCGCGTGAGCAGAAAGCGCAAGTAACGGCCCGATTGGAAAATGGCAAAACAAAAATCCACTTGTTTTGGGCTGCACCTGTGGCACCGGTTCCATTTTTTATACCTACGTTGGTTGGGACGCTGATATCTATTCCCATTATTTTCGAAGCGCTGAATCTGTCTGGATTTCCCGGAGCGCTGGCCATCATGTCTACGATGGCTACCCTGTTTTCCCTTGGTCGGTGGGGCGTTTCGAGCTATGCAGACCGCTTTTCATCCAAATTAGATCGATTGATGACGGTATTAGAACTGATTGCCGTAAGGGGGAGCGAGAAAAAACTTCGGGCTGTCCAACAACATCGGGCGAAAGCAAAATCCTCAGCTAAAGACGACCACGCGTCGCCTGAGCTCGCCTCTACTTCTGCCGATTCGCGTCTCGATCTGGAAGACGAAAGCGAAGACGGTGATGATTTAAATCAACAGGCTCGGCCGCGCGAGCGCGGCCGAGCCTGAGTTTTTGAAAGGTTTGCCCGAGCCCAAATGGGTTCAGAATCCGACATCCTTATTTCACGAACAAAATATCCCGGTATTTTGGTAGTGGCCACAAATCGCCAGCGGTAATGCGCTCCAAACGATCCGTCGCGTGACGCACCTTGTTCATAGCAGGAATCACCTTATGCAGCATATGGTGTGCTTTTTCGTGAGCTGAATCTCCTCCAAGGTCTTTGTTGGCGTCAATTAGATTGCCAAGCGCGTGTTGCAACTCGTCAATGTACGCGGCCATATGATCTGCAACCTGCTTGACTCCCTTGGTCGAAATACCCGCTTTTTTGCCGGCTACAATCGTTTTGGAAAGCATTCCGAGATAGCGCGATGCAGCTGGCATAACCATGGTCCGAGCCATGGATTCAGTTGTTTCAGCCTCGATGTTGGTCGTCAAGAAATATTGTTCGACCCAAATTTCCTCCCGGCTCCGAACTTCTGCTTCCGTCAATACTCCGTAAGCTTCAAACAAGCGGATGTTTTTCTCAGAAACGAAGGTTTCAAGGGCGTCGAGGGTAGTTCGTAGGTTGAGCAACCCGCGGCGCTCAGCCTCTTCATGCCATTCCTTGGAGTAATTGTCTCCGCCGAAAATAATGGCTTTCGATTCATGAACGGTGTCCCGAACCACATCGATTACGGCCGTTTCAAAGGTCTCTCCAGCCGTCAGTTTGGCTTCTAAAAGACCACCCATTTCTTCCAAAGCTTCCGCTGCAATGGTGTTTAGTACCGTATTGGCAAAAGAAACGCTTTGGCTTGAACCAACGGCTCTAAACTCAAACTTATTTCCTGTGAAAGCGAAGGGCGAAGTACGGTTACGATCGCCAGCGTGACGAGGTAGGTCGGGAAGAACCAGCGTTCTAAGGCCCATCAAACCGCCTTGCTTGCTTTCCGTCGCACTGCCCTTTGCAATTTGGTTGAATACGTCTTCGAGTTGTTCGCCCAAGAAAATAGAAACGATGGCGGGTGGGGCCTCGTTAGCTCCTAGTCGGTGATCGTTAGACGCCGAGGCAACGGATACGCGCAACAAATCCTGATGACGATAAACAGCTTTAATTACGGCCGCACAGAAAAAGAGAAACTGAAGATTATCGTGCGGATTGTCGCCGGGCTCAAGCAAATTTAGACCCGTGTCCGTACCAAGCGACCAATTGTTGTGCTTACCACTGCCGTTTACGCCTTTGAACGGCTTTTCATGTAACAAACAGACCATTCCGTGCTGACGGGCGATCCGCTGAAGCGTGATCATGATCAGTTGTTGATGATCGCACGCAATGTTGGTGTTTTCATACAGAGGCGCAATTTCATACTGGCTCGGGGCCACCTCGTTGTGACGCGTTTTAATCGGAATCCCGAGTCGATAGAGTTCTTTTTCGGTCTCCAACATGCAGCTAAGCACGCGATCTGGGATGGATCCGAAATAATGGTCATCCAATTCTTGACCGCGGGGTGGTTTGGCGCCGACAAGGGTTCGGCCGCACGTCATGAGGTCCGGACGACGAAAATAATACTCTTCGTCAATGAGGAAATATTCCTGTTCAACCCCAACAGTCGACGTCACTTTCGATACTTCACTTGCGCCGAAAAGCTTGAGAACACGAAGCGCCTGCTTATTGATGGCTTCCATCGAGCGCAGGAGCGGCGTCTTGGCATCCAAGGCTTCGCCACTCCAAGATGCGAAAGCAGTCGGGATAGCGAGGTAAGAACCACTCGTGTTTTCTACGATGAAGGCTGGGGATGTAGGATCCCAAATAGTATATCCGCGAGCTTCAAACGTGGCCCTCAGTCCACCGCTTGGAAAACTAGAGGCATCAGGCTCTCCCTGAATCAGTTCACTTCCCGAGAAACGCGCTATGGCCCCGCCACCCTTGTTAGGAGTGATGAAAGAGTCATGTTTTTCGGCTGTCGAGCCAGTAAGCGGCTGAAACCAGTGGGTAAAATGGGTAGCCCCGCGGTCCACCGCCCATTCCTTCATAGCCATGGCCACGGCATCTGCAATGGTCGGATCCAAACGCTCGCCGTTATCAATCGTACGTTGGAGGCTCTTGAAAACCTCTTTCGGTAGACGATTTTTCATCTCGTCCAAACCAAAAGCGTTCTCACCGAAAATGCGTTCAATATCCATTGGGCCGGACTGCATTCCGTTTCCAATAGGAGAAAATTTAGTGGCTGCAACCAGGTTATAGTCTGACTTATTGCGACTCATTGTAGAGGTATGGAGTTAAGTGGTTTAGAATTTTAATCGTGTTACGGGAGGCGTGCCTTGCTTTATGATTCGGGGTCATCAATCAACATGGGCTCAACCGGAACGCGTCGGGTATCCTTGTAGCTTGAAAGCACAATAGATGTTGACGTCCCATGGACACCAGGCCAGCCTTGAATCGTAGAGAGCAGTTTTTCCAACCCTGAGGTGTTTCTGATAATTACTCTTAAAATGTGTGATCCTTCACCCGTAATAGAGTGAACTTCCTGAACCTCTTCGAGCTTACTCGCTCTTTCGACAAATCCAGTATAGTGCTTCGAACTATCGACCATGACCCGAATGAAGGCTGCAATGTCATACCCGACGCGTCGTGGACTGACAATGGCTTTATATCCATCAATGATGCCCCGCTCTTCCAATTTTTTCATCCGGTCGCTCACTGAGGGGACCGATAAGGACACCTCCTCGGCAATTTCATTCCGTTTTATGCGCCCCCGGTCTTGGAGAAGCTGGAGAATTCGTACATCGGTTTCGTCTATTCGGCTCATTCGTGATCGAATTAGTTACTTTATTTAATAAGGTACAAATATAAGTTTGCCTTCATAAATATTCAATATCGACCTATTGTGAATTAATTATGTTGATATATTTCGGGAGATGGCAATAATATCTTCTGGTACACACCACTCGTATTCACGCAACCTTTTGCCCTACAACAGGTTCTGCATCCATTATGGATTCTGTAACTCAAATAGTATTGGGCGCCGCGGTTGGAGAGGCCGTTCTTGGGGCTAAAGCTGGCCGCAAGGCGGCTATGTGGGGAGCTATTCTTGGATTCGCCCCTGATTTAGACGTTGTCGTTGGGTTTCTTGTAGATCCCGTAACTCAATTGGCCGTGCACCGGTCGGCTTCGCATTCTTTTATTATTGCGCTGGTAGCGGCCCCCATCATTGGGTCCTTATTGAAGAAATTGTACAAGAAAGGGGCGGGAACGAGGGGAAACTGGATTCTAATGACCTTTCTGGTTCTAGTCACTCATATTGGTATTGATCTTTGTACCGTATATGGCACCCAGATATTTTGGCCTATTTCGGATTATCCGTTCTCATTCGATAACATTTTTATTATTGATCCTTTTTACACGCTGCCTTTAGCGTTGGGGATATTGATAGCCTTGCTGGTTAAGCGAAGTAGTCGCTTCCGACTAGGTGCTAATTTGACCGGCCTTTTGATTAGCAGTTTTTACTTGACTTGGAGCGCCAGTGCCAAATTGGTTGCACAAGGTTCGTTTAGGCAGGGAATGGCATCGAAAGGATACCAAGTAGAAAAAGTTATGTCGGCTCCTACGCCGCTAAATACCTTTTTATGGATGGGCATGGGCCTTCATCAAGATTCGCTTAGGGTGGGATTGTATTCCGTTCTCGATCAAAAGGCTCCTGCCCTTTATTACTCTGTGGGTAGAAATTCCCAGTTATTAGCCGGACACGAAAACGACCCCGCCATTCTACGATTGCATTGGTTTTCTAAGGGTTGGTATGTGGTAGAAGAAGATTCGCTGGGTCTAATGTATTCGGACTATCGGTTTGGACGAAGCGACAGCTGGCTGACCGACACAGGTCATCCCGTATTCAATTTTCGGTTGATAGCAGATACTTCCGGCTCATTTGTCTCGTTTAAACAAACGATAGAGCCGTTCGAAGATCCATTGGAAACGCTCAAGCAAGTCTATGACCGGGCCAAAGGCAAGTAAACATTCGCTTTTGAACGACTTCTCATAAATCTCACCGGAATTTTCGGTCGAATCGCCCGTATCTTACCTACCCGTCGCCTCTTGCAGGCTGGGCTCTTTTAAGGGGCCCTCCTCCGCTTCGCGACTCGGGCCCGTAGCTCAGTGGTTAGAGCAGTCGACTCATAATCGATTGGTCGTAGGTTCAAACCCTACCGGGCCCACACAAAAAGCCGCGGCACCTAAAGGTGCCGCGGCTTTTGACATATTTGAGGGAGGGGATGAACCGTAAAAGGTTCACACGACCGACCAACGGGAGCGACTGTTGAGGGGCGAAGCCCCGAAAAAACCCTACCGGGCTAAGGCTATTCCGGCAACGTAAACGCCACGTACGTTCCGCCGCTCGGTGCGCCGTTTTTGCCGCCTCCGGCTGCAATCACGATGTACTGTTTGCCATCCACCATATAGGTAGATGGGGTCGCATTGCCCGCTGCTGGTAGCTCGGCCTCCCAGAGGACTTCGCCCGTCAGCTTATTAAAAGCCCGGATTTTTTTGTCGTAGGTCGTGGCTGCAATAATGAGCATCCCGTTTTTAGTAACGATACCACCGCCGTAATTGTCGGTGCCGGTATCGGTCATGCCTTGAGCGGCCAGCTCAGGATACACACCAAATGGAATGGACCACCGAATACTGCCTTCGTTCAAATCGATGGCATTGAGCGTACCCCACGGCGTCTTGTTACCTGGATACCCTTCGTGGTCCTGAAAAATGTCGATCACTGACGTCCTGTAGGGAAGGTCAAATGGCGTTGCACCTACTTTGGCAGCCGATCCATCCTTGCCGGTTTCCAAATAACTAACGATATCGTCTATTTCTTGTCGGCTCATGATGGTCGCAAACGCCGGCATGGTCGTGGATCCTTCACGTATGATTTTGGTGATGTCGTCTCGGTTCTTGCTCTTGAACAAACCCAGAAGAGTTGGCGCGACTCCTGAGCCTTGCCGATTGGCACCGTGGCAGCTAGCACACCTAGCTTTATAGATGGACTCATCGCTCGGCGCTACCAATTTCAACAGCCATCCCTGCTCGTTGGAATTGACATAGAGCAGACCCGTTTCAGGATCGAAGGCCGGACCTCCCCATTCGCCTCCACCATCCGTACCCGGATATAAGATAATTCCCGTGGTGTCAGGAGTAGACCAAGCACCTTCCGTACTAAATGCGTTGAACGTAGCCAGGGCACTCGCGTGCGCTTCTGGAGTGCGCTGCGTTAGATCGTCAACGGTTAGGCTTTGCCGAGCCACCGGAGGCGGCCGAACGGGGAACGGCTGCGTGGGCGACGTCCATTCTCCTGGCAGCGTAGGCCCCGGCATCGCGATCTCTTCAATGGGAAAGAGAGGGGTGCCAGTCAGGCGTTCAAGCACGAAGACGTGTCCTGTTTTGGTGACCTGGGCAATGGCATCGACATCTTTCCCTTCACGTTGCACGGTTATAAGTGATGGCGGAGAAGGAAAATCGCGATCCCAAAGGTCATGCCGCAGCCCTTGAAAGTGCCAAATGCGTTCCCCTGTTCGTGCATTAAGGGCTAATATCGAATTGGCGAAAAGATTGTCCCCGGCACGGTTTGCTCCGTAAAAATCGTACGATGCCGACCCTGTGGCAGCGAATAGAATCGCATTTTTAGTATCGATGGTCACGCCGCTCCAAGCATTTGCCCCGCCCGCTATCTCCCAAGCATCGGGTGGCCACGTCTCATATCCAAATTCACCCGGATGCGGAATCGTATGAAAACTCCACCTTAAAGCTCCCGTTTTCACGTCGTAGGCGCGTATATCCCCTGGTGCACTAGGCAATGATTCGGACATCGAGCTACCGATTATCAACATATCCTCGAATACCACGCCGGGTGTGCTTGCGCTGACCGAAAGACCCTCCACAGGTCGGCCTAAACCCTCTCTCAGATCGACCCATCCGTCGTTTCCAAACGAAGGAATGGGGACGCCCGTTGCCCGATCGAGTGCATACAAACGGTTTCTGTAGTTAAAAATGACTCGATCGCCGGTTACCGTCACGCCGCGATGCCTAAACCGGGTGCCGCCCGGTTGGCCGCCATTCGGATCAAATCGCCATATTTGTTCACCAGATGCGGCGTTTAAGGCAAATACCTGCATTTTAGGCGTCGTCGCATACAAAATCCCATCAATCACAATCGGATTGGCCTGCATTTCTGATCCTGGGGATTCATCTCCAGTGTCGTACGTCCATGCGACCTCCAGACTAGCCACATTTTCTGGCGAAATCTGGCTCAGCGTGGTGTAGTGCGTGTTTTCTGTATTTCCACCGTAAACCGGCC
>CALEEY010000161.1 GCA_937877085.1 uncultured Bacteroidota bacterium | reverse complement strand
ATTCGTATGGCAATACTGACAATCTAGTCCGAGTTGACCTACGTGAAGGCGATGGCTGTATTCTACGGGCTGTTCTGGAGCATATCCAACGTCGGTATACTTTGGCGAAAAGTAATACCAGACAAACAAAATGGCGAAAACGCCACCGGCCAAAGTGCCCAAAAGAGTTAAGGTTGGAAGGGAGTTAACCTTCCGGGAAAAAATCTGCGGCATCCAATAAGTGGAGTTGATCGATTCGTTAAATCACAGAATGGGCAAAAACTTAATGATTATGAAGACGCAATCATAGAAGTCATCCCTTGAATTTCAAGCTAAAAGTGTCCCTTCTGATTGTCACCTAAATCGTTTATTAATAACACTATATAGCGTTTTTACATGAATGAACACTTTGCAAAGCCCCAAAAAACTTTTGTCACTTCGGATGACTCAATCGATAAAAACGCGCGGTTAGTAAGATAGAAGCTGCGGCAAGCCCCACTACCAGACCCCACCACAATCCTTTTTCTCCAAACCCATATCGAAAAGCCAACACGTACCCCGTTGTCAACCCAACGCCCCAATAGGCAAAAATACAGATGAACATCGGCTGCTTGGTGTCTTTCATACCTCGCAAAGCGCCCATAACTGAGACCTGGACACCGTCGAAAACTTGAAAGATAGCCGCAAGTGACAACAACCCAACCGCCATTTCGATGACTTCAAAATTGTCCGGGGATTTCAGGTCAAAGTACAAAGAAATCACGACCCGCGGAGCAATCCAGAAAAATAATGCTGCCATGAACATGAAAATGACTGAAAATCCGATCCCTGTGAACCCCGCGACAGATGCTCTTTCCAAATCTTTATGTCCGATAGCCTGCCCTACCCTCACCGAAGTGGCCATCCCAATGCCAAGGGGGACCATAAATGTGAACGCAGCGCACTGTATGGCCACTTGATGGGCGGCCAATTGGGTCGTTCCAATCCACCCCATCATAAATACGGTGAGCATAAACAAGCTCATTTCGACTCCCATGGAGGACCCAATTGGCCAGCCAATACGGAACAAATCTTTGAAATAATGAGGATCGGGCCGTCCGAGCTTTGAAAAAACATGGTAGTGCGCGAATGCTTTTTGCTTCGCGACGTATCCAAGGAGAACAAGAAAATTGAATGTGAACACGCAGCTGGAAGCCCATCCGGTTCCCACCAACCCCATGGCCGGAAATCCCAATTTCCCGTACATCAATACGTAATTCAAAAAGATGTTTAGGAAGACGCCGCCTATGGCAATGACGGTAACCACGCGGGGGCGAGACACGGCCTCCATAAAGGCCCGAAGCGTAATGAATCCTAAAAAGGAAGGGATTCCCCAGGAAATGGCGAAAAGGTAGGATCCGGCGGCTTCTTGGTTGGCTTCGGACTGCCCTAAAAGCCGAAGGATAAACTCCCCGTTTTGGACAAACGTAAATGCCCCGATAGTTAAAACAACGGTCATCCAAAGTCCTTGACGCACACTTCTGCCAATGGTGTGATGGTCGCCAGCGCCAAAAGCTTGGGAAACCATGGGCCCCACGGCCATCAAGATTCCCATGCAAAAGATCATAGCACTAAAAAAGACCGTGCTACCAAGCGCCACGCCGGCGAGGGCCGAAGGCCCGAGCCGCCCGACCATTACCGTGTCCACAAAACTCAACGAGATATGGGCAAGCTGCGTAATGACAATAGGCGCCGCTAGAATGAGCGTCGCTTTCCCTTCGGTTCGATATGCAGCCCAGGTGTGGATATTCAGGTCACGTTAAGTTAAAATGGTTAGCGTTTGCAGCGAGGTCACAGCCGAAGCGAACAGCAACCACTAGAGTAGCAGCAAAAGACACGATTACAGAAAATAAGAATCGGTCACCATTTACTAGGCTTCCTTGCGAATAAAGGATTTTTTTGCCAAATAGGTACCCCTCGCGTGGCGGTGACTCTCAAACCCGTTGACTCGACTTCGTTCCCCAAGTAAGACAAATAACGAACCAAGGGATGGCCAATTCCGTATCTTGCTATTGCAGCGACATCCACGGCAGCTTTTGACTCCGCAACCCCATCGAATGTCCGATTCCATTTTCTCAGAATCTGTTGTAAAAGCGCCTAATTTGGAGGCCAGTGACCTTCCACAGACCGTGGACGTGAGTGTCATCATTGTGAACTACAACGTAAAGGATTTTCTTTCCCAAGCGTTGCGCTCGGTCTACCAAGCCTCCGAAGGTCTTTCAATGGAGGTTTTTGTAGTCGACAACAATTCGATCGACGATTCTGTCGAAATGGTGAGACGCGAGTACCCTTTGGTACTACTGAAGGCAAATTCAGAAAATGTTGGTTTCGGAGCGGCGAACAATCAAGCGATCCAAGAGGCGAAGGGAACTCATCTTTTAATATTGAACCCAGATACCATCATCCAAGAGGACTCTCTTAGGATTATGCTGGACTTCATGAAGGTCCATCCTGACTGTGGTGCCTTAGGGTGTCAGATTTTAAATCCTGATGGCACCTTTGCACCTGAAAGCAGACGATCATTTCCAACCCCACAAATCGCTTTTTATCGATTGATCGGCCTCTCGTCTCTGTTTCCAGGTAGCCAACGATTCGGCAAGTACAATTTGACCTACTTGCCCCGCGACTTGCCTTGCGAGGTGGATGCCCTAAGTGGTTCGTGTATGATGATTCGTAAGGAAGCCCTGTTCGGTGACGGCCGGGCGAATGGATCGGGTCTCTTTGACGAAGACTTTTTTATGTACGGAGAGGATTTGGACCTCTGTTTTCGCATTCAAAAAGCAGGCTGGAAAGTGTGGTACACGCCTGAAACCCAAATCATTCACTACAAGGGCGAAAGCACCAAAAAAGGCGAACTTAAGTACGTAAAATTGTTCTACGGAGCTATGCTTTTGTTCACCCAGAAGCACCTTGAATTCCAACACTCGACCTTTTTGTCCTTAATCCTTAGGGTCGGCATTCTATTTCGGGCCATCCTTTCCATGTTCGGAAATTGGCTTCGAATGGCTTCGCCTGTGATAAAAGACCTCGTGGCGGTTTATGCTTCCGTGGCTGCCCTTGGAGGTTTCCGATTTTGGCAAACAGAGGTGGAGTCTACCCCGCTGTTTTTTGCTTCCATCGCGCCCGCTTTCGCCATGTGTACCGTCATTGGCATTGCCCTGGCGGGAGGGTATCGAGTAGGCAAAAAAGCGCGCATCGAACCCGTTTTTATTGGGGTTGTGATGGGATTCTTACTGGTTGCCAGTCTCGCTTATTTCGTACCAAATATTGCTTTTTCTCGGCTCGTCGTGGGGCTTTCAGTTCCAGTTAGTTTTGGAGTCCTCATGATTTGGCGCGGGTTGGAAAGCGGATCCCGTCGCGGACTTCGCCGAGCCCTGCTTGTGGGTGAGTATGGCGAGGCCGTTCGACTTTCCAATCTCTTAACCAGCCATCCAAGACCGCCGTTTAGGTTAAGCGGCTACGTATCTGAAACTGAAGCGCCAGGCGATGGGGTCACGTACCTCGGCCGATTTACTCACCTCCGGGATTTGGTACGCCTTCGAGGATTTGACGATATCGTTTTCGCGTCTCAAGACATACCGAATCATGTCATCTTCGGGATTATGCGCAGCCTAAAGGACCTCTCCGTTCAGTTTCGAATGCTGCAAGAAGGTCAAGAGCACGTTATTGGGAAGTCTGTTATTAGCCACCTTTCCCTAGGCTCGCTTAAGGCGGACGTGACGGAAGTTGTAGCGTTGCGATCCGCGGTGTCCAAAGCGTTTTTTGACAAAAGTATCGCGTTACTTCTCCTTCCATTTCTACCCTTTCTATGGGTTGGCCTAAAGTTTTTAAGTAAAAACGCTTCAACACGTCAAAAACTTGAACTCTTTCTGAAAACACCGGAGGTTTTAACCAGCTCCATTTCGCTCGTTGGATGCCGTCCGGAGGACCTAGCCGTAATTCCAGAAACTTGGAACGTCCCGATCGGTATCTTTACCGTTACGAACACCATGAGAACTGAGGAGTTGGAGCCCGACGACTTAGCAAGAGCTTATTGGTATTATGTTACCCACCAGACACCAGGGCTCGATTTTGAAATAATTCTGTCTTCGATTAGGTCTTCTTAATCCCACCAAACGTGTTTGAACACACCCAAGCAGGTTTCGGAAGAAGCGCCTTCTTAAGCGAGTCAGGCCTATATTCGGACCTCCATTCACCACCCGACACAACTGCATGTCGCAGACTACCAAATCCAATCTTTTAGATTTCGAAAAGCCGCTTTTTGAGCTCGAACAGAAGCTCGAAGAGATGCGTGTCTTACGAAAGGAAGATGCTGGGACCGACCTCGTCAAAACGCTGCAAGCTTTAGAAGAACGCGTTGATGAACTTCGGACTTCGATTTACAAAAATCTGACGCGTTGGCAACGGGTTCAAATTGCGAGACACCCGGATCGTCCCTACACACAGGACCATATTGAAGCTTTGACCGAAGGATTTGTAGAGCTTCACGGAGATCGTCTTTTTGGAGAGGATCCCGCGATTGTGGGCGGTTTCGGGACTTTTAAGGGTTCTCGATACGGAGGAAAAGACCAAACGGTCTTGATTTTGGGGCACCAAAAAGGTCGTGACACCAAGACGAGAAAGTTTCGTCGGTTTGGAATGCCTAATCCGGAAGGATATCGCAAAGCCCTTCGGCTAATGAAAATGGCTGCGAAGTTTGACATTCCGGTGATCACGCTGCTCGACACCACGGGTGCCTTTCCGGGCTTGGAAGCCGAAGAAAGAGGTCAAGCAGAGGCGATTGCTAGGAATTTGTTTGAAATGGCGCGGCTTCCGGTACCCATCGTGGTCGTGGTCATTGGGGAGGGTGCATCTGGAGGTGCTTTGGGTATTGGCGTTGGAGATCGAATTTTGATGATGGAAAACGCTTGGTACTCGGTGATTTCCCCTGAAAGCTGTTCCTCTATTCTATGGCGGTCTTGGGATTATAAGGAAGAAGCTGCCCGAGCATTGAAGCTGACGGCGCCCGATTTGATACCGTTTGGAATAGTGGATCAGATCATCGGGGAACCAATGGGTGGCGCCCACCGCGATCCAGAAACTGCTTTTGAAGCCGTCGGAAGGGCCATTGCTGAAAATCTAACGCCCCTTCTATCCATACCCACTGCCGAGCTTCTTGACCAACGATTGGCTAAATTTGACGCCATGGGCGCGTTTACAGAAGTCTAGGATGCCCAGCATGGCAAAATTGCCGCACCGATTTATCTATCGCGTTCGATTTCGCGAATGCGATCCCATGGGGATTGTGTTCCATACACATTATGTGGATTGGTTTGAATACGCAAGAACGGAGGCCCTGCGCGATATCGGTCTCCCCTACAAAGTCATACAAGACAGTGGCGTAACTCTTCCGGTAGTAGATTTAGCCGTTAAATATCACGAAAGTGCCCGGTATGATGATTTAGTCGTAATTGAAACGGAGGCGGCCTTATCGTCTTCCAATTTGAGACTGACCTGTTCCTACCGAATCCTTCGTTCCTCAGATCAAAAATTGCTGGTTACCGGGCACGTGACCCTGTGTTTTCTGGAAAAGGGTAAAACCCGGCCAGTCCCTGCTCCAGTCGTGCTGCAAAAAGCGTTGAGTACCGGCAATGCATAGCTTTCCCCCCTACGTGCGCCCAGATCGGCTGCTTGAATTGATTCAAACAGCCCTGAAGGAAGACATCGAAAACGGCGATGTTACAACCAATGCCACGATTCCTTTCCTGACAACGGCGTCCGCGGTGTTAAAGGCAAAAGAAGCAGGGATTGTCGCCGGATTGCGGGTGTTTGAATTGGTGCTGAATGAAGTCGATCCTAGCGTGACCGTCAAATGGAATCGATCGGATGGCGACCAGGTGCCTGCAAACGACATTGTGGGTACGATGCAGGGCAGCGCGAGGGCTATTTTGATGGCCGAACGCGTTGGACTGAACTTCTTACAACGCATGTCAGGGATTGCAACCTTGACGCACCAAATGGTCTTGGCCCTAAAGGGCACGAAGAGTAAGCTTTTAGATACGCGTAAAACGGCTCCAGGACTTCGCATGCTCGATAAATGGGCCGTTTTACTTGGGGGCGGATTCAATCACCGGGTTGGATTGTTCGACATGATCCTGATTAAGGAAAATCACATTTCGGCCGCCGGAGGGATCGAAAACGCTTTAACGAGCGCCCTCGATGCACGGTCGCGAATGGAAAACCAACGCGATCGAAGCGGCCCAATAGAGACCGGTAACTCCCAAGCCTTGCCCTCCAAGATGAAGATTGAAATTGAAGTGACTTCCCTCGATGAATTGGAACGGGTATTGGCTCACGGAGGCGCGGACAGAGTAATGTTAGATAACT
Organism: uncultured Bacteroidota bacterium; assembly: GCA_937877085.1. Classification (GTDB taxonomy): domain Bacteria; phylum Bacteroidota; class Rhodothermia; order Rhodothermales; family UBA10348; genus UBA10348. The sequence goes on along the minus strand of CALEEY010000161.1, from coordinate 18,441 downwards.
TTGTCGTCCTCGAGAGCTCTGGACACATAGACACATCCAGATTAGAACATGCCATTGCCGTAGTTGATGGGCGTCTGGAAACGGAGGCCTCTGGAAACATCACACTCGACACCTTGGGTGCCGTAGGCCAGACCGGTGTTGATTACATATCCAGTGGGGCTCTGACGCATTCCGTTCGAGCCATGGATTTCTCGCTACTCATTACCATAGATGAGTAATTCGTATATTTCAGTGTCACTAATCAGGTTTTAGATTCGCCAGACCGTTACAAATCGCCTTTCTGCCTTCCCCAATGGGACCCCTCGCAGGTCCTAACCACTCAAACCGAAATCCGCGATGCTCCAAGAGCAAAGTCGCCTTTTTCAACGACTCCTATTTTTCGCAGACGCCGTCATAATAGTTGTTAGCTGGATTCTGGCTTATTACACCCGATTTGAAGTTTTTCCAGCCGTTGGAATTTTCGCGTTGCCGGAATGGCTCCCTCTTACCCGTTATTTGAGCTTTTTACCTTGGGTCATCATTATTTCGATGATGGTCTTTTGGGCGTCGGGACTATACATTCCGGACCGGGCTCAAAGGCTCTCTACACTGGTGTATACCGTCGCAAAGGCCATTGTTTTGGGCGTTTTGATTGTCGCAGCCTCCCTTTCGTTTTACCGAGCGTTGTATTTCTCGCGACTTCACATGCTGTTGTTCGGTATCTACACCCCGGTCTTATTGGTGGCGCTCCGAGTAGCCATTTTGGTGTTTGTTCGCAATGGTAGGAAGCAGGGCAAATACCTTCGAAGGGTACTCATTATCGGTGCGGGCCCCGTGGGCCAACGTTTAAAGGAATCGTTTTCAGGGTTTCCGTGGATGGGTTTTGATACGGTTGGGTTTTTAGATGATTCTCCCTCCGATAAAGAAGTCCTTTTGGGGTCTACGGCCGATGTAGCCAGCGTATTGGATCGTTTTGAACAAGCAGGGACACCTATTCAGTATGTCTACATAGCCCTGCCGTTTTCCGCTATGGACCAAATTGTGAAGCTGTCCAACGAGCTTTCTACCCGATTGGCGCATGTTTGCCTCGTTCCTGACCTATTTCAACTAGATATCGTCAACAGTCGGGTCACCGACATAGGAGGGCTTCCCGTCATTCACATGATTGATGAAGCCCCGCTGGATTTTCGGAGGGCTGTGAAGCGCGTCATTGACATCGTTTTTTCCTTTTTGTTTTTAACTCTCATCTCCCCCCTATTGGCCATTATTGCAGTTGGTGTGAAATTGTCATCGCAGGGGCCAGTTTTTTACCGTCAAGAGCGCATGGGGTTGAACGGACATCATTTTCAGATGTTGAAGTTTAGATCCATGCCGGTCAACGTCGAAAACGCGACCGGTGCGGTATGGGCCTCTTCCGGCGAAAATAGAGCCACCACCCTAGGTGCTTTCTTACGCAAAACGTCCCTCGACGAACTGCCTCAATTTATCAATGTGCTAAAGGGAGACATGTCAGTAGTTGGGCCTCGGCCCGAAAGGCCCGTGTTTATTGATGAGTTTAAAAACAAGGTCCCGAAATACATGCTTCGTCACAAGATGAAAGCCGGAATTACGGGATGGGCCCAAGTCAATGGATGGCGAGGAGATACCTCCATTGAAAAACGCATCGAGTTCGATCTCTATTATATTCAGAATTGGTCACTTCGAATGGATCTAAAAATCATGCTCATGACTCTCTGGAGCGGATTTATCCACGAAAACGCCTATTAATCGTACGATTTTATCATTCAGATTCAAAACATATCGCTGGCTTTTGGCGGGCAGGTTATTCTAGATCGAGCCTCGTGGGTAATCCGTATCGGAAAACGCTATGGCCTAGTGGGTCCCAACGGTGCGGGAAAAACCACGTTATTACGGCTTATTGCCGGCGAATTTCCAGCCGATGAGGGCAGCATTGGATACTCGGGGATGACGGTCGGATATCTCAAGCAGGAAACAGAGGAAATCGAGGCCCAGAAAACCGTCCTCGAAGAAACCATACAAGCTTTTTCCGAAATCCTGGCGTTGGAAGCGGAAGAGCATCGCTTGATTGAACACATGGAGGCTGAGTCGGACCATGAAACGGAAGCCTATCATAAGGTGATGATGGAATTTAATCGGGTACACGAGCTGTTACTGGCTTCGGATGTACACTTGATTAAACCGCGGACCGAAACGGTGTTGAGTGGCTTGGGCTTCAAAGATTCTGATTTCGATCGGCCGCTTTCGACGTTTTCAGGTGGCTGGAGAATGCGGGTGGCCCTCGCTCAACTACTGCTCCGTCAACCCGACGTACTGCTGCTCGATGAGCCTACCAACCATCTGGATATCGATAGCATTGATTGGCTGGAAGAATACCTAAAGGCCTATCCCGGAACCGTAGTTTTGGTTTCGCATGACCGATACTTTTTGGATCGGATGGTCAATACGACGGTGGAACTGCAACAAGGACAATTGACCGAGTACGCTGGGAATTATGCCTTCTATTTGGAAGACCGCACACTTCGTCGCGAGCATCAACGATCGGCTTATGTCAACCAACAAAAATTTATTGCTGAGAACGACCGCTTTATAGAACGCTTCCGGTCCAAGGCATCAAAGGCTACGCAGGTGCAGTCCAGGGTCAAGATGATGGCCAAATTGGAACGCGTCCCTCCCCCACCCGCCGACGAAGCAAAAATTTCATTCCGCTTTCCCGAACCTCCCCGTTCGGGCCGAACGGTCATTGAAATTCCTGTATTCTCGAAGCAGTACAACTCCGATCAAGGCGTTATAAAGGTATTTGACAAGGCCGGCCCATTGATGATTGAACGCGGGGATAAAATTGCGTTAATCGGGAAAAACGGAGCGGGTAAATCTACATTGGCTCGTATGCTGCTCGGATCTGAGCCCTTCGAAGGTGAGCGGATTGAGGGCTATAACGTTGCTATGACCTTTTTTGCTCAGCATCAAGCGGAATCTTTAGATAGAAGACAAACTCCGCTCGACGCCTTGCGCTCTGTTTCCGTAGCCAGTAGTGAAACGGAACTACGCACCTTGCTGGGTGCTTTCCTCTTTAGCGGCGACGACGTATTTAAATCCATCGGCGTGCTTTCTGGGGGTGAAAGAAGCCGGGTGGCGTTGGCCCGGACGCTGGCTTCGCCCGCCAACCTTTTGGTGCTCGATGAGCCCACCAACCACTTGGACATCCATTCTATCGGGGTCTTAACCGAGGCCCTGCGGCAGTATACCGGAACGTTTGTCGTGGTCTCGCACGATAGGCACTTTTTGGACCGCGTCGTGAACAAGGTGTGGCGTGTTGAGGATGGTACGGTTCGTCAATTTGACGGCAATTTTTCGGACTATTCGTGGCAAGTTGAGCATGGAACGGCGCGAGCGTTTATTGAATCTGGAAGTACTAATGGGGCTCCTCAAAGCGCCGGGTCGTCGAACAACGGAAAAGCGGGGGCGACTACCACCACGGGAGCGGCTTCTGGGGGTGGACCCAAGTCAAAAGAGCAAAAACGTTTAGAGGCTCAGGAGAGGGAACTTGCTCGCAAAAAACAAACACAAAAAAGTCCTTCCAAACTAGGCGGACTCAATAATTTCAAGCTGAAAAATGAGTACCAACGAGTGGAAGTTGAGGTCGAAAAGCTGGAGCTTCAAACCAAAAAGATGGCAGCAGAACTAGCCGATCCGGCTACTTTTGCCAATCCATCCAAAAGCGCCAAACTTTTGACGGACTATGAGACTGCTCAAAAAAAGCTGGCTTCCATGAATAAAGAGTGGGAAGAATTAGCTTCAGAAATGGGTTCTCGCGATCTGACGTGACGCTAAGCTTCTGTCTCATTTCAAGAACGACCATAACAGCTTGCCGTTGCACTCAAAACTTTACGATTGCCCATAATAGCCTACAGTTGCCCTTAAAAATCTACAGCCTTTCCCGAGACTCCACCTATTTTGACCATTCAAGTGGTTTTTAACCACAGGCACGCATTTTGAATGTATTCTGGTAGTCGAGGCCACTAGGTGGCTCTATTCCGAGTTGTAGACACTTTTGGGCGGTTAATATGGGCTATGGTGTTCGTTTTTTATTGATTTTATCCCCTCTTCGGATCGTTGTGCATTGAGTAGCCGAATTGTCATACTGATGCTGTTAATGGCGGGATGCCCCCATCTCTCCAGCGGGCAAATATTTACGTTTCCGTCGCCGGATAACCTTACGGGCAATTTTTTTGGAAGTGCCGTAGCTATTGACGGCGATTGGGCAGTGGTAGGAAGTTCTGGTTTTAATTCTTGCGGGACTAATTCAGGGGCGGCTTTCGTCTACCAACGCGCCGCGAACTCCACATGGAAGCTAAGCTCGGTTCTACAGCCCGCCGATTGTCAAGAAGAACACTTTTTTGGCAAAACCGTCGCTGTTGACGGTAATCGAATTTTGGTGGCTTCTTTTCGATCGTCATTCAACCAACGCGAATCGAATGGAGTGTATGTATTTGAGCGGGATGAACAAGCGAATGAAGACGTATCTGAAGGGTCACAGGCAGATCCAATAGATAGGCGTCCATCGGTTTCGGATTCCATAAGCGCCGTTCCTGCACCTGCTCAGGCCACCCTTACCAATATTTCAAACCTAATTGGACGGGGATGGCTGCAAAAAACCCGCATTTCGGACCCTGATCGGGGTGAATTTGGAACGTTTGCCACGGCTATTTCGCTAGATAATGATCGAATTTTGGTAACGGCAGCCGGCAATCCCGAAGGATCGCAAACGCGCGGTGCCGGATATGTTTTTGAACGACAAGAAAATGGAAACTGGACACTTTCCGCTCGATTAACGGCGGAGTCGCTGCGTTTCAATGGTGTATTCGGGGTATCCTGCGATTTGGATGGAGACCGATTGGCCATATCATCTTCTTCCTATTCGCTGGGCAAGCCGGGTCGCATTGCGATTTACGATCTGGATTCCGTTTCGAATAAATGGCGGGTTTCCGATACCATCGACAACGTTTTGTCGTTTTTTATGCCGTTAAGTCTTTCTGGTGACCAACTACTGGTCGGCGAAAGCAAGGCTGGAAGAAATCAGGCCGGTCGTGCGCGATTATTTGAGCTCGAAAACGACGAGTGGAAGTTGACTTCGACGTTTAGCCCCTCGCTTCCGTACGATTTCGGCGCATTTGGTACGCTTGTCTCGATTAGCGGCGACTTCGCGTTGGTAGTCGGTTTTGATGAACAACTCGAACTCAGTATTAATGTCGACCGCGTAGTGTACGTGTTCCACAAAGTGCGCGGTGAGTGGCGGCAGCGCAATATTTTGGACGTCGGTAACCCATTTTTTGGGTCTGCGCTTTCATTTTCAGACAGGACGGCCATTATTGGTCAATCATCCGAGAGCACGCCTGGACAAGTGTATACGGTTGAGTTCAACCGTCCTTGAATCGCCTGGTGTAGATGTGGCAATAGGGACTCCCACCCGTTTTATTGTAGTAGTCGTGATGGTAATCCTCCGCACGATAAAACGGCCCCGCAGGCGTTATCCGGGTTTGAACATGCAGCCCATCTGCGGTCAACAAATCGATCAATCGAAGGGAAACCTCCCTTTGATTTTCATCTAAGACAAATATTTCTGACCGATACTGGGTTCCAACGTCAGGCCCTTGTCTATTCAACTGTGTAGGATCGTGGGTTTCAAAAAACAATCTGGCCAGCGTTTCAAAACTCACGATTGAAGGATCAAATAGGACCTCCACGGCTTCGGCGTGTCCTGTCGTACCTCTGCAGACCTCCCGATAGGCGGGGTTTTTGATATGGCCTCCCGTGAATCCAACGGATGTGGAGAGCACCCCTGCCTGCTTTTTAAAATGATATTCGGTCCCCCAAAAACAACCGGAAGCAAAAATGGCGCGTTGAGTTGACATTTCGTTCATGGTTTTGTGGCAGGTATGAATTTCATGGACAATGAATTAACGCAATGGCGCGTGTTTTTTGCGGTAAAACGCTCCCCTTCAAAGACGTGTCCCAGATGCCCTTTGCAATGGTTACACACGATTTCAATCCGACGGCCGTCTGCGTCTGGGACGCGTAGCACCGCCTGTTGGATCTCAGCATCAAAACTTGGCCAGCCGCATCCGGAGGAAAATTTTGATTCCGAACGATATAAGGGCGTTTCGCATCTTCGACAAATATATACACCGTCCTCGTAAAAGGAATCGTATTCCCCTGTGTAAGGCCGTTCGGTGCCCTTGTGAACGATTACGCGCTCTTCCTCTGATGTCAACTTGTTCATACTGGGTACAATGGTTTCTATACTAACTACTTTTAGGCAACCTGAAACGCAGCCCTGAGTTTAGAGTGGACTACGTGAGTTTAGAGTGGACTAACTGCCGGGTGTTACAAAAGGATTCGTCCGTGTCTTCAAGCGACTTCCAGATTTGAGTTCGACCAAATAGGACAGAAAATAACTCCATAATTGAGTGGAATAAATTGAGATTGGTCCGATTGTTGCCCGATTAGCCTCAGATTTAGTTCATTCAAAGTGATTTATGAGTCATTGATACGCGGAAGCTGTACCTACGTCTCGTTTTTAGCCATGTCTACCAGCAGTTGATCTATGCAAATTCGACTTTTCCGTTCGGTTAGAATATTATTTTTGTGCCTATTAATGGCCACTACCGCTTCTGCCCAAGAAGTGCAGCTGTCTGCTGCAAAAATGTCCGCGACTGCTGTTCGGACTGATTCGGTGTCTTGGGTTCATCTAACACCGGTTTTCATGGCATCTGAATCCGGTAAAGCCGCGATTGCAGAATATCAGTACTTAAAAGAGCATGGTCTGCTGCCTGCCCCCAAAGGAGGAAATCAGCCCATCGGGGAGAAGAAGAATTTTTCTGTCCTGAATATTCGAACGAACACGGAAGGAAACGTCGAATTCACCTTGATGGCTGAAGGGGCCAAATTCAACTTGTGGGTTCAGACATCCCAACTTGTAGCGGGCGGCGGTCGAGTCACGGCAAGCGATATTGCGGCTCTAGCCTCTGCTATAGGCACCCAAACTCCGTCCGGATCGGTCGACCCTTCAAAGGGAATTGTTGCCGTAGACGAAATGGTGTTTGGCGCTCCTTCTGATGTGGACGGAAGCGGGAAAATGGATGTTTTGCTGCATGACATTCAAGATGATTATGACCCAAATAATGGAAATTTTTCTGCTGTTGGTGGGTATTTCTATTCGCCAGACCTCGTAAATGTCAATAAAAGGGACATTGTTCATTTGGACACCGTGCCCGGAATGTATAGCAATACCGGCGTTCCGAAATCGCAAACCGATTTGCATCAGACACTAGCTCATGAATATGAGCATTTGATTATGGCTGCAAACAAAGGATCAGAATCAGCTTTTATTAATGAGGGCCAAGCGGAATGGGCGGAAGTGGTCACTGGCTATACGCCTAGGAACGTGTCCTATTTGAACTCTTCGATCGAGCGTTCTCGTTCGCTGCTATCGTTTCGCATAGACCAACCGTACGGTGGACCGGATTCCGAGGACTACCAGCGCGGCGGCCTCTGGACAAATTATTTAGCCGATCGGTTGGGGTATGAGAGCGTCGGAAAAATTTCCAGAACCAACGGAACGGGATATACCACCTATGTGAACTGGCTAAATGCCGCCGGTTTTCCTATTTCCATCTTAGAAGATTTTGTTCAAGGCTTTCACGTGGCCAACCTAATCAACGACGATTCCAGTATTCCCAACTTTGGGTACACCACGCCGTCGAGGCAGTCCGTTCGGGTGCAGGGTATACCTGAAATAGATGGCAAAACCGCCGTCGGTACTACAAAAAGTGGGACCATAAATCCTGGCTCCGTAGTCTATCAGAAATGGACCGATGTAGGCACTTTCAACCTGACCATGACAGTCACAAACCAGGCTTTTAGGACTGACTTGAAGCCTATTCTTATTTTTGATGCGGCCAATGGCACCCGCAGTTTCTCAGAGTTGTCCGCTGGCGGAGAAGGAGTACAAAAAACCGGTAATTTTACGTCCGTTCAGCTGGTCATTCCGCATGTCGACCTAGCCTCTTCCCAAGCCGTCACCTTCAATTATACAGCGACTTGGTCTGCCTACTCGGGTACGGCTAGTATTCAAAACATTGTGTACGACAACGGCACGGTACACCACGAAGTAAGCGGAAATTCCATCTTAATAATAGGCGATAGCGTTCCTTCTGCATCTAGTGGTTTTTTTGCGGCAACGGATAAGTTTGCCAACAAATTTACGGTGCCTGCTGGGGGCGCATTGGTAGAAGCTTCCGTCTCCATGATGTTTATCAGCGACTTGAATCCTTCTGCCACTAACTCCAGCGTAAAGGATTTTAAATTATCTGTTTGGAAGGACAGCGCTGGAAAACCCGGTACTGTCTTGGTATCTGATGTTTTTACCTACACGGGCGGTAATTCGGCACCAGAGCTTTCTTTCCAAACGATTAGTTTATTACCCTACCAGAACGTTCTGAAATCCGCATCGGGCCCCGTCTACGTGAGCATTGAGAATGCGGGTACGGATAATAATTACATGTATTTCATCGTGGCCTACGCCCTGAACACGACCACGTCTCCGTCCTTTATGTTTAATCGATTTGGGACAACTACGCAAAGATGGGCTTCTTTTGATGCTTTAACAACAACCAACAACCAGCCTGCATTTCCCGGCCAAGTACTACCCATTCGGGCTAAAATTGACTTGAACGCGGGCTCTACGGCGAACGAAGAAGAAAGTGTGCTACCTCGATCCATCACACTAGATCAAAACTATCCCAACCCTTTCAACCCTTCTACATCCATCGCCTTCTCTACCCCCTCAGCGGCCTTGGTTAGGCTAGATGTGTACGACCTATTGGGCCGAAAAGTAGCCACTTTGCAAAACGGCATCATGCCTCCAGGGTCGCATTCCGTTCAATTCGATGCTTCTAGGCTGAATTCGGGGCTTTACCTGTACTCCTTACACGTTGGTGATCAAAAACTAACCCGAACCATGACGCTGATAAAGTAGCTTACGAACGTATTATTGAATGTGGACAAGGTTGGAAACGTGTATTTGGGCGAACGGAAGCCCGTTCCACTCTCCCCTAACCAGTTTTCCGGTAACCCGAATCTGAGCAGGGGTCATCAGGCTGTCGCGCATGGCTCGGTCCATTTCGAGGATGTAGGAGTTACGATCACTCGTTTCCAAAATGAGCTTTGCGAAGGGAACGTTGCCCATTACCATGGCCCTCCCTTCCACCGTGATTTGGTTCAAAGCCGTGCGGCCGTCGTTCTGAGCCGTGGTCGCGCAGCCGAGGAGCAAACCCGAAAGACTGAACAGTAAAACCGCTGTTGAAAGTCGTTTGAAAAAGCAAATAGGGCGAAAATAAGTGATGTAGAAACTCATAACAGCTACCGTCATTGGATCGAAAGGTCGTCTAGACCAATTTAATGCATCAAACGTGCCATAATGTTTTTGATTCGCCCCATTTTGCTTCCAATCGCACTCGCAAAAATACCCGTATCGAGGGTCTCTTCTAGGGCTGTCTTTAGATCAAAAACGCTTTTGGGCTATATTCTGGCCTGTTTTTTCCTTTTACAGCCTGCGTTTTCTGCCTCTGCTTCTCCCAGACCTAGCAAAATACACCTCCATCTATCCTCGGACGGAAAGAGCGGATCCAACGTATCGCTCTTTCCCGAAAGTGTCCTAGATCCTGATCATTTCTGCGGGACTGATTTCAATTCAGAGGCCTCTAGGATGGCGCTGGCCCGCTATCAATCGGACAAAGCCGCTGGATTGTACCCAATTGCAGCCAAAAATAGCCTTATTCCAAACGTCGGCGATGAAAGAGCCTTCAACGTGTCCGAAAACAACAATTGGATCTCGCTCAACTTTCGATTGGTTGAGAAAACTAGTTTATACCATTTGTGGGCGGAGATAGCGGAAATTACTAATGGTCACGTTACGACGACCGTAATAGATAACCTTCGACAAGTTGCATTAAACTCTTCCCCCTCTCGATCCATTAATCCTTCTAAAGGGTTTTTTGCCAATAATCAGGATGTATACGGTCTTCCACCGAACGTGGATGGGGACGGCATCGTCGACTTGCTGATGTACGACATTGGCCGCGGCTCAGGCACTACACTGGGATACGTCTCGCCTCAAGATCTGGTAATAAATCCAACCGATGGGACGGGCAATGGACGCGACATCCTCTATTTGGACTCTAACGAAGGGGCTCGCAACCTTACTACGCTTGCGGCCATTGCAGCACACGAGTACACGCACCTCATCCATCAAGCCTATGGATCAGATGAGACCTTTTTATCTGAAGGTTATGCAGAATATGCCATTGATTTCAACGGCTATTACTGGCGCGCAACGAACTACATCTCCACTGTATCGGAAGTGACTCAAACCTTGTTTAATTGGCGTACGGGCGGCGGACCCGGTGCCATGGATTATGAACGAGCCGGTTTGTTTGTCACCTATTTAGGAAGTCAAGTAGGGACGCTTGTGATTGGAGACATGCTTCGAAGCCGCCGACTCAAGGGAGCGCGCGGAATCGATTCTGTATTGACGGCTCATGGATCAAGACTGGCTACCGTCATTCGAGACTTCCACACGGCTAATTTTTTTAATGACCGATCGTTGGATATTCGTTTTGGATATGAGCAGCCAGAGCGTGCGGCGCACCATGCCTCCTTGACGAATGCCCCTATCAATGGGGAATTACTGTCTGGGGCCGGGGAAGGTGGGTATCAAGACAACTTCTTAGAACCCATCAACTCAGGAGCCGTCAAGTATCGACGCTACAATAGCGTAGCCGACTTTTCGTACACCTACGATGTTCCGATCGATCCCATTTTTGGAGCGGCCACTCAAATTGCCGCCAGAGTTCGTAATGCGGCTCGCATTGCACTAAAAAGGAAGGATTCTACTGCCATTGAGTTCCTCGAGGTGCAGCCCGATGTTGCTCAACGACTGATCTCGGGGAAGTTCGAATGGATACTGTTTATGTTCGTACATAACAATCCGGGCACTGCCACGGGCGACCGAACCAAAATGGCTGCTGTATGGACGCCGCTCTCCCACGTGACAGCAACCGAAGATCTATCGGAGGTGCCTCAGAGGTGGTCGCTGGGAACCAATTACCCGAACCCGTTCAACCCTCAAACAACTATTCCAATCACCCTTCAAGCACCATCTCGTGTTTTGTTAGAGGTGTTTGATTCCTTGGGTCGCAATCGCGCGGTATTAGAACATGGATTGGTTGCGGCAGGTACTCACTCCTATCAACTGGATGCATCTGGCTGGCCCTCGGGCGCCTATGTTGTGCGTTTGACGACCCCAACCGGCATTCAATCTCGTTTGATGACATTGGTGAAGTAGCCTTGGGCTGAACGCCAATGGACGAGTAGAGGTGAAACAATCCGTTACTCTGGCACTAGCTTCCCGCGTACGAAATCCGATAAATGGCGCCTGCCAAATCGTCTGAAATTAGCATAGAGCCATCCGGTAGCAGCTCCACATCCACCGGCCTACCCCAGGCTGTCTCTCCTTGTAGCCAACCCTTGGCAAACGGGGTGTACGATTCTTCGGTGGAATCTGGATGTACGCTGAGAACGGAGAGTTGATATCCCACTTTTTCTGAACGATTCCAAGAACCGTGCTCGGCAATAAATATCTTGTTTCTGTACGCTTCAGGAAAACTGCTTCCTGTGTAAAACTCCATCCCCAGAGCAGCTTTATGTGCTCCTAATAGTTGAACCGGGGCGCTATAATCGGAGGCGCTTTTATCTTGGCCAAACTCGGGATCCAAAATGGTCCCCGCATGCACATAGGGGAAGCCAAAATGGTTTTCTGGGCCGGCCATTCGGTTGATTTCATCCGAAGGAATATCATCCCCCAGATTATCTCTCCCGTTATCGGTAAACCACATTTCGTCTGATTCGGGATGCCAATCAAAACCGACCGAATTGCGCACACCGCGCGCGACTATCTCAAAACCAGATCCATCCACATTCATCCGAGTAATGGTACCATAGGGATCCCCTCGATCGCAGACATTGCATGGCGATCCGACAGGAACGTATAGTTTCCCATCGGGCCCAAAGGCGATGTACTTCCATCCGTGATGTCGGTCACTTGGAAAGCCATCATAAATGACGGCTGAACCTGCTAATTCGGAAAGATTGATCTCCGTAAGCGTTCCATCCTGAACCCGTGTTTCGGATGTCTTGATCGCTTTATCTAAAACGGCCTCAATATCATCAAATCGCCAGATTCGGTTTACTTCTGCCACATACAAAGCACCGTCTCTAAAAGCGACGCCATTCGGCATAACAAAACCTTTCCCAATTTGGAACTGCTGGTCAACTACAAAATCCCCATCCGAATCCCGCAGCGCATAGATATAGTCCTTTTGCCTTGTCCCAACAAAAAGGGTACCGCCGGGACTAATAGATAGACTTCTAGCATTGGGGACCTTTGCTGCATAAAGAGAAATGGCGAAGCCTGAAGGCAACTCGATTTGGCTGAGGTCCAAAGCGGGGGAGTCGATCGATTCTTGTCCACATCCAAATCCTAGGATGCAAACCACGAATACGAGGATGGAGGTCGAGCCAGCTGTCGGTCGCATTAAGCCTCTGGAAGGGCGGGAAACGCACCCCGAATCAACACTTCCACTTCCAATGCTTGTTTTTCGTTGAAGGCGGCCGTAAGCGATTTATAATTAAATAAATCCACAATCGTGCCTATCATGCAGAAGCCAAGCGTAAAGAAATAGGCCAACCCCATCCCAATTTGGCCCAAATAAAATCGATTAACACCTGCGATGCCAATAAACGCAGTGAGCGTTAGCAGCAACACAGACACTTCGTCCCGCCGACGCTGACGATAGACATGGGCAAATTGCTCTGCCTGTTCCTCTGTCATGGTGGTGATGATTTGAGCTACTAAAAGCTGTTCATCGCCCTGAAGCTCGGGTAAATACTTGATTATTTTAGACATAAGTGCTTGTTCTCGTGTCGCGCCATTGCGAATATCTAAACTAAGGATTTCCCAGAGACGAGGCTGCCAATTCGCGTAACCAGAATAACTGCGACAGCCGGCGACATCCAATGGCTGTTGATCGCAAGAATAAACTCTCCCCGAGCCAAAAAACCGAGCGCATGTCCAAGCCCGCAGCCCGGGCATCCCGAAAACCCGATGATCTTAAAAAAACATAAATCAATGGCCGATTTTTGTGTCGGATCGGCTAAACAAACGGCGATCAATCCGGTTACCCATATACCTGCTTCCATCCATTGCGGTCGACCCGCGACTTGAAGGCTTGGAATCCTGCTCATAAAGTGATGCGGAAAGAGTTGGCGTTCGTTTTAATCGATTGCTATCTTCAAGACGTGATCGCGAGGAGCGTCGAGAAGCATCATTATTTTAGATGGTACGTCTCAATAATGAGATAGTTAACAAAATGTACAATGAAGGGTCCCAGCACCCGAAAGATACCGGTAAATTATGCCATACGTTGTAACTGAAGCATGTATTAATTGCAAGCACACGGATTGTGTGGAAGTTTGTCCTGTTGACTGCTTCTACGAAGGACCGAACTTTCTGGTCATTCATCCCGATGAGTGCATTGACTGCAATGCGTGCGTCCCGGTATGTCCGGTAGAAGCTATTTATGCAGACGACGAGCTTCCAGCCGAGCTGGCGCATTATGCAGAATGGAATACGTATCTCGCTAACCAGTGGCAGGCCCTTGGAAAAAACATCACCGAAAAAGCTGATCCGCTTCCAGATTCAGAGGCATGGGCCACTAGGGAGAAATCGGAGCAAGATATTATGACCTGGGAAGCCGAGTAATTCGACCTGTTGTTTGGCACCGTGATCAAGGAAGTTGTAGGCAGGGCGAAAGGGCGGCCCCGTATTTCCGCGGCCTCCTTTCCGCGGCCCCGTTTCCGCCGCCCCGTTTCCGCGGCCCCAGCCCTAAAGGCCCCTAAAGGCCCCTCCCAACTCATGATGCGGGATCGCACGCCGCGACTTGAAAACCCAATGTATGCTACGTAAAAAGGGGCGCCCGAATGGGCGCCCCTTTTTACATTCTACTAATAAAACGTGTAATGGAGCCTATTTAGGCTCATAACGCTCAGGTTCTAGTAACGGTAATAATCCGGCTTATACGGGCCTTCTGGCTTCACTCCAATGTATTCTGCCTGATCAGGCCGTAACACATCGAGGTCGACTCCAATTTTGGCCAGGTGCAATCTCGCTACCTCTTCGTCCAGATGCTTTGGCAGCATATAAACCTGGTTTTCATAATTGTCAGCGCTCAACCATAATTCGAGCTGAGCCAGTACTTGATTGGTGAAGGAGTTTGACATAACAAACGAAGGATGTCCTGTGGCGCAACCCAAATTTACCAAGCGTCCTTCGGCCAAAAGAATAATATCATGGCCATCGACCGTGTATTTGTCGACCTGCGGTTTGATCTCAACTTTCGTTTGACCGTAGTTGTTGTTCAGCCAAGCGACGTTAATTTCAGTGTCGAAGTGACCAATATTGCACACAATGGCCTTGTCCTTCATCAACTTGAAATGAGCGGCCGAAATAATGTCCTTATTGCCCGTTGCCGTGACAATGATGTTTGCACGCGGAACGGCGTCAATCATCCTTCTAACTTCAAAACCATCCATAGCAGCTTGTAGGGCGCAAATTGGATCGATTTCGGTAACAATAACACGGCAACCCGCTCCTCTCAATGAGGCGGCAGATCCCTTGCCTACATCCCCGTAACCAGCCACAACCGCTACCTTTCCAGCCATCATGATGTCAGTGGCGCGACGAATGGCATCGACCAAAGACTCTTTACATCCGTACTTGTTGTCAAACTTCGACTTCGTCACGGAATCATTAATGTTGATCGCCGGAACGGGAAGCGTTCCATTTTCTACCCTTTCATACAAGCGATGCACGCCCGTAGTCGTTTCTTCCGTAATCCCTTGAATGCCGCTGACAAGCTCAGGAAAACGATCTAACACCATATTGGTTAGGTCGCCACCATCGTCCAAAATCATGTTAAGGGGCTGATTGTCTTTGAAAGCAAACAACGTTTGTTCAATGCACCAGTCAAACTCAACCTCGTTCATGCCTTTCCATGCATAAACTGGAATGCCCGCTTCGGCAATGGCAGCTGCGGCGTGATCTTGGGTCGAAAAAATATTACAGGAAGACCAAGAAACTTCAGCGCCCAACTCGATCAGTGTTTCGATCAAGACAGCGGTTTGAATGGTCATATGCAGACAGCCGGCGATACGTGCACCATTAAAGGGTTGTTCACCCTTATAGCGTTCTCTGAGCGACATCAATCCTGGCATTTCAGCTTCGGCCAATTCAATCTCTTTCCGCCCATAAGCAGCGAGCGTAATGTCTTTTACCTTGTAAGGCAGAATTTCAGTGGTGGCTGGCATGGTTTACTATGTTTTATAGGCACTTGCCTACGATTTTCAAAGGCTTTTGGGTGTGTTGCAACGTCAAATACCGGCCGTCGGTTTTGTCTTAGTAGAAAATTAGAAAACGCACGCTTTTCGTTCTTTCCCTACCATCTTTCCGTTAGTTGACTATCACAACTTTTCGGACCCGGATGTTTTTACCGGCCCTAACTCGTAAAAGATAAACACCTGCTACAAGATTATTGCGTTCCATAACTATTCGATGGGATCCGGCATTCAGAATTCCTGATTGTATGAACATAACTTCCCTTCCCATCAGGTCAAAGAGCCTAATTTCGACATCCTCGGTATCCGTTAGGGTAAAGAGGACGTTGGCTTGATCGTGGAAAGGATTGGGAAACGTTGCCAGCAATTCGAACGCTTGTGCCACATCAAATTGGTCTTCTTCCGATTCCAAGACCACCTTTATCCCGCTAATTCTCCAGTTGGTATTGGCGTTTGAAACAGCAGTTGAACCGGCCGTGAGCCTCAATAAAACCTGCTTGCCTTTCCATGATTGAAGATCGAAAGTCGACGTTAATGGGCCATTCGACGAACCGACAAAAGCCATTTCACCCGTCATGCTGACGATACCAGTTCCTGCGTATTGACCCGGATAATTATTGACTGGTTGAATCAACTCCCAATTTCTACCATCCGTGTAGGACAATTCAATTTGACCGGCCATTTCCGAATCAAAAAGAAAGAAATGGTCAACCACCAATAGGGCCGTCTTCGCATTCTCAGGAATCGAAATAGGAGGTAGATTCAAGGAAGACAAATACGCCTGCGACCCTCCTGATATTATCCAATTTTCGCCCGCCTTTTGCCACCCACCAGATGCAGATACGCTAGTCAAGAGTTCTGAAACATCTCTAATCCGGAACACCACAGAGTTTTCTTGGCCCTGGGAGGGTATGCGGACCTTGTTGCCGGTCGGATCTTGAAGCTCAATAGAATAGGTCAGCACGTCTCCAGCCTGCGCTCCCGCGGTCATCGTCAAGGTGGATGTGAACAGGGTCGGGTCGGCAGGATCTTGAAAAAGCCTGACCCTTCCCGAAGATTGCCCGACGTGAGCCGAATACGACCAGTTCAAAAAGGCATCTTCAATACCGACGTTGTCCGTAGCTCGGACGCGGATGACGGGCAGCGTCTCGTCGATTGAAACGACCATGAGGGCGGCTGGCTGCTCGGCCACCTCCGGAGGCTCACTGTCCGATAGATCTAGCGTACTAATGGAAAATTGGTCCAACATCCATCCGGCATAAGCTTCGGAATGGTGGACATTGGAAGCGTTGGTAGCAAAAACAAATCGGATAACCACATTATCTGAAGCGGGAAGATCGAATGCTTCCCTTCGCCAGCCGTAACTGAAGCCGCCGAATGCGTCTTGCCCCTGGAGGGGATTGGTACCATCGCCACCGATTCTTCCTGGGTATCCACCTTTGGGAACGATGGTCGTCCAATCGAGGAGATCGTTCGACTTGATCTGAACGATCCCGCCATCGTAAATGAGGCCCGCGACGGAACTTGGCGTGACAGACCCATCATTTTCCGTATCGTAAAAATGCCAAAACGACAATTTGGAAACCCCAACGCTCTTCAGGTTGATAGGCTGCAATTCGAGCGTACTTAATCCGGATCCTGATGAATATGCGTCCCGGAGCCCTGTCGAAATGACTTCACTTGCTTGAAAAGCCGTTGTTCTGCCGTACGTAGGAATTCCCGCCTGCCACAGTCCTGTGCTGGTCCACGCAGCGGATTCAGCAGATTCGAAGGAAAGTCGGCGCAGTTCGCCCTCGGCTGTTACCGCAACTTCAATGAAACCAGTGGCAGGAAAACGACTAGCGTTTTGGGCTAGCGACTGATCGACCGCTGTAATGGCGTATCGGACCTTTGAACCACGATAGATATTTTCAAATGGCACATGAAGTAGTCCCGAATACGTCGAACCAGAGGCTGCGAGAGCCAACGTACCCGTTGAGGTAGTTCCGCTCGGATTCTCGAGAGCATACTCTACCGTGACTACGCCCACCGAAAAATTATCAGTGACCTGCGCTTCAATCTTGAGCGGCCAATTCACGAAGCCTGCTGAAGAAATTGGTGTGTGGACAATGACCGGTGCATGAAGGTCTTGGCCAACAATAAATCGAAAACGACTGGCCGGCGCTCCTTCGGGTAAAAAGGTGACCCGCCCATCCCCGTCTTCAGCCCGAAAATAATAAAAGACCGAGTCCAGTCGCGTTGGTAAGCTTAAAGAAGCCCGGTACAGGTTGGAACCGGCACTAGTCATGGACAGAGCTTGCCAACTCCCCGTACCTGTTTGGGCAAACAATTGAACGCGAGCGATTGGAGCAGAAACGCCAATGGCCTGCGCTTCGACGCTAATCGTACCACCCAACATTTCAGTGTCAGGCAAAGCAGCGTGGACCACGATTGGAGCATAATTGGAGGCATTTACTAAGCCTCTCTGCGAAAATATGCTCACCAATGTGGTTACGTTTGCACCGTTATTATAGTCCACATCGGCCTGAACGACAGCTTCAGCGGCGTCTGAAAATTTGACGGGAGCCACCAAATAAGCATGCGATAGTAGGGAAAGCCGGTCAGTGGTGGTCCTACCCAACTGATCATACACCTCCATCATGGTCGTGGCCCACATTCTACCATCGTTGTGGACACTGCAAGATCCTCCGGTGGTCACACAAAGACTCTGAGGATATTTACCTGTATGGTCGAGCGTTCGGCCGTCCCAAATCGTGCCGTCTCCGCTATCCCAAGCGAAAAGCGTTCTCCAATCCGTTCGTTTAGATAGGCCGCTCTCTACCTGAGACCTCAAGTACGATGCCGCCCAATAATCCGCCCACCCTTCGTGGAACGCGCTTCCTTCCTGGGTTGACAATAAACCGGGAGAGGCGGCCTCTAGAAGGGCGTGCG
>CALEEY010000160.1 GCA_937877085.1 uncultured Bacteroidota bacterium | reverse complement strand
CGGAACCCGAAGACGTTGAAAACGCGACCAACCGTTCACCCTTTCCGGTTTTGCATATCCTACGGGAAGAAAGCCTAGAGCGAGCCATTTCCTCGTTTCCTGATCCTGAACTAATCCCCGAGCGAAACATAGCCTTACTCCGTTCTATGGGTAGAGAGCGAGTCGAAGCCCTTTTGAGGTCTCTTGGCGGTTTTCATTCACGATAGTTTGGCTTGTTGAGGTTTTCGGATGGTAACAATTAGAAAAGCGCCAGTTGAACGGCTAAATAGCCCTCGAAGCAGAAATCCTGAAACATCATATGGTGAAACGATTCCGAGGCTTTTCGTGATACGATTCGTCGGACTCGTTTCTGAAGTCAAGCCAGCGGGTGATATCGTCAGGGAAATAGTGTCCGATGCAAAGATAGTCTTGGCCGTGTTGTTGATGTTACGATAACAGTTCGTTCACAGTAGGGAAATGTTAGGCCGGTAGGTTTGGGTCTTCTTTACACCCAACCAATCAGTTTTCACCATGCGTTTTTTGCTATCGCTGTTCCTCTTGGCGTGCATTTCTATTTCAGGGTATGCCCAAACAGCTAAGTACACCATTTCAGGATATGTATACGACGAAGAAGGGCTCACTCTTCCTGGAGCAACCGTCGAAATCAAAGCACTCAATAAAGGAGTAATCACTGACCAATCAGGCCGTTTTGTAGTACCGGGTGTTCCGGCAGGCTCACATCAGATTGAAATCAATTATTTAGGGTTTCAACCTTTGTCTCAAGAAATCAACGTGACCTCAGATATGAACGTCCGTTATACCATGACCCCCGGTGTTGTTGAGGCCGGTCAAGTAATGGTGATCGGTGAGCGTCTCGCAGGTGAAGCCAAAGCGCTGAATCAGCAGAGAGCGAATATGAACGTCTCCAACGTGGTCTCTACCGATCAGATCGGCAAGTTTCCGGATTCCAACGTTGGGGACGCGTTGAAGCGTATTCCAAGTATCACCGTGTTTTACGACCAAGGAGAGGCTCGATTTGCGAGTATTCGTGGATCCGCCCCTCAACTCAATTCCGTCCAGATTAACGGAGAGCGCATTCCTTCAGCTGAAGCCGAAATTCGGACCGTACAGCTTGATTTGATCCCCTCCGACATGATCCAGACCATTGAAGTCAACAAAGTGCTGCTTCCGGACATGGACGCAGATGCGATTGGCGGATCGGTCAACTTAATTACCCGCGCGCCTTCTGGCGGACAACGAATCTCGGTAACGGCAAGCGGCGGATACAATGATCTTCGAAGCAAAGGAACGTCTAACGTGTCCGCGGTTTTTGGAAATCGTTTCTTGCAGGATCGTTTAGGGATGGTTCTTAGTGGAAGCTATCAAAACAAAGACTTCGGATCTGACAATTCTGAAGGCGCTTGGGTCGAAGAAAACGGAAATATTTTTCCCGAAGAATGGGATTTCCGTCGCTACGACTTACAGCGAGTCCGCAAAAGTATAGCCCTTTCGTTAGACTACCGGCCAAGTTCGAATTCTGTCATCTACCTTCGGACCATGTACAACAACCGGAATGACTTCGAAAACCGATTCCGAGCTCGATTTAAACTGGAAGAACCAGACGCGCAAGGCGTCTCTCAAGAAACGGAGATCCGCCGCCAGACGAAAGGTGGCATAGGCGACAACAAAGACGCACGTCTCGAAGACCAAAGAGCTTCCAACGTAGCGCTTTCGGGCGAACACCTCTTCGATTCCATTCGTTTAGATTGGAAGGTGTCGTATTCCAGAGCTTCTGAAGATCGTCCACACGAACGCTATATCGAATGGAGACAAAAAGACGTTCCGATGAACGTAGACCTGTCCAATCAAGAGAAACCAAACTACACGTTTGTAAACCCCAGCAACAACGCCGTTGCGAACTATGAACTGAGAGAAATCACGGAAGAATTTCAGGCGACAGAGCAAAACAACTACAACGCTCGGTTGGACGTTACAATTCCACTCGCAGGAGCCAATGTCGAGGACCATGCCCTTAAACTGGGATATCGTTTGCGTTCAAAGGACAAGCTTCGTAACAACTCGTTTGTCGAGTACGAACCAATTGGAGCAGGTTTTGACGATCTGACGATGGTTGGAACGAAAGATTACTCTGATAGCGATTTCCTTGCTGGCCCTTACCAAGTGGGTTCGTTTCAGACACCAGCCTCGCTGGCCAGTTTGGATCTAACCAACTCATCTTTGTTCGAAGGAACAGACGTGCCATCAGAATATGCCGCGGCAAACTATACCTCGGACGAAACCGTTCACGGTGGGTATGTTCGATATGACAAGCGGCTTTCGGATCAGCTCTCCTTGGTTGCTGGAGTTCGCCTCGAAGCGACGAAAGCGACCTACGAAGGAAATGAGTACAACGACGACACGGAAGAAGTGACCAAAGTAGGTGGCAAAAGCTCCTACACAGACTTGCTTCCAAGTGCCATGATTCGCTACGAAATGGATCCTAACACAATTGTTAGACTGGCTTGGTCTAACACATTGTCTCGTCCAGGATTCTATGACCTTGTCCCGTACCGTGAAATCGCGGTCGAAGACAACGAATTATCTGTCGGCAACCCAGATTTGGAACCGACTCGGTCGCTGAATTTGGACCTGATGGTCGAAAAATATTTCGGCACAGTTGGCCTCGTTTCAGGTGGTCTATTTTACAAAGACATTTCGGACTTCATTTATGTCCTGAAGGAAAACAATGCCCTAGATTCGTTTTCCGGCCAGACTTACGATGCGATTTATCGACCCGTAAATGGTGCCAGCGCGTCACTTTTCGGCTTTGAAGTGGCATTTCAACGTCAGATCGATGCGTTGCCGGGTTTGGGGCTGTTCATGAACTACACTTACACCACGTCGTCTACCGAAAATCCGCAGCTCTCTTCTGACAAGATTGATTTGCCAGGGACGGCGAAGCATTCTCTTAACACGAGTTTGTCGTATAGCAAAGGCCCAGCAGACCTTCGGATTTCGTTCAACTACAACAGCTCCTATCTCGATCCAGACGCGCTTGATTTGACCCCAGGATTGGAACGATTTTATGACGAGGTTACCTATCTCGACATTAATGGCCTGTACAAGATCAATTCGAATCTGAGGGTCTTTTTCAACGCAAACAACCTGCTCAATCAACCGCTTCGTTTTTATGCTGGCGACAAAAGCAGAACGTACCAATCTGAGTACTACGGTTCGACCTTCAACCTTGGTGTAAAATACGATCTATAATGAAAAGAGCATTCTATTCTGTATTGGTACTTAGTCTGTTCGTTGGGTGCGGGAAACTTCCCGCACCCAACGATGACGTGAGCCGCGTTGTGGAAGACCTCGGTGTTGATGATGATGCGTTTTCGTTTTTGGTGATTGGCGATTTTGGTCGAAACGGATACTACGGGCAGACCGAAGTAGCCCAAATGATGGACCAAGCGGCTCATCATTTGGATATCGAGTTTGTTGTTACCACTGGAGATAATTTCTACGACAATGGGGTCGCCAGCGTGAATGACCCTCTGATTCAATCCTCATTTGAGGACGTATACACCGGGTCCAGTTTACTCGTGGATTGGTGGGTATCTCTTGGAAATCACGAGTACCGCGGAAACGTCCAGGCTCTGATCGACTACTCTGAAGTGAGCAGACGATGGAATCTTCCTGCGCGGTATTACAGCAAAACGTTCGATGGCGAAGAAAATGGCCAGATTGATTTGTTTGTGTTGGATACGTCCCCATTGAACGCGCCTTACTATTCCGAAGCCAAGTATTCAGCGGTTGCACTCGAAGATTCGTCCGCCCAATTGAAATGGCTAGATACAGCCTTGGCTTCTTCAGAAGCCGATTGGAAAATCGTGATTGGCCATCATCCATTACTGACTGGTGGAAAAAGAGCGGATGAACCGCGGGACGTATCTGAGCGGTTGCAACCTATTTTGGCCCGTCATCAAGTAGACGCCTATTTTGCTGGACACGAGCATGATTTGCAGCATTTGGTTTCCTCCCGAGGCACCAATGTGTTCATTTCTGGAGCTGGCTCGGAGATACGTCCAACCGGAACCATCCCCGAAACCAAATTCGCCGAAGCTCGGAATGGGTTTATGGCTGTTTCAATTGACTCCATGGCCATGACCGTGAATGTGATCGACAAGGATGGAGCGGTTCGATATAAGACGTCGTTGCCTCGAAAGCGTTAAAGCAACTCCCTCTTGTGTTGTCTCAAGGCGAGGTTGATCGGCAAGTAGTAGGCGGCCGTGATGAGGAATGCCATGACCTCTAAGGCAAGTGTCCCAACCCAGTGATTTCGAGTGAGTCGGTTCTCCCGTGAGTACCAGACGAAAGAGACTGGCTGAAGTAGTTGGAACGATCCAGAGTCGTTTTGAACATCATCAAAACGCAAAGCGGGGGTGGCTGCTGCGCAGCCACCCCCGCGAACAAAGGTAATGTTGAAAGACCTCGACAGTCCTATTTCAACGTGGTTTTGGTGCTCACATTGCCGCCTTTCTGGCTTTCGTAGGCAATCGTAATGTCTCCAGATCCGCGCACGATGTACTCAATGGTGCGAGTCGTATTGCCTGGATGCCCATTCCGAATCATGATCCGATTTAGGTCGTGCTGATCAATTAACTCGGTGGCGTCCGGTCTAAACTTGTTCGCAACCCAACCAGCCGAGATCACTTCAACTTTCGATCCAGAGATCTTCAAAAGATCAGGATCTACTACGTTGTTTTCAGACGCGCGCTTCGTAATGGTTGGTGCTACGCGGTCGTTTTCAATATCGACCCGAACCCGGAAGACATCGCCCGATACCTTCTCCACAACTGGTTTGTGGATCTGCATTTTAGGCATTTGGTCTGCTTGGTAGAGCGTAAATGCCATGTTGCGATGCGATAGCTCCTCGTTCATGAACCGAGGCGGAATGCGCCCTCTCATTTTGCTCCATCCACCTAACTCCACTTTGCCATAGGTAGGGTGGTCGAACTCGGCCCATTCTGAATACTGGGATCCAAATTCGAGGTAGTCGTCGAAGAAGTAGCTTCCTTTCTGACCGGCAATGGGGCTATCGGGATCTTTTTGCTGGTTCTGAAGCAGTGGGCTGTTAAAATACTGGCCGCCGTTCCAGAGTTCATTCGAAAATGAAATCATGCCCAGACC
>CALEEY010000159.1 GCA_937877085.1 uncultured Bacteroidota bacterium | reverse complement strand
GGCTGTTTTTAAATTGTGGGGTCAGAGGTGTATATTAAAAAATAGGCATGTAAGAACATGACTTGCAAGGGTTTATGTGGGGTCAGAGGTCGTGTAATTCGTTGAAAGCCAGCTGCTTGGAAGGGTGTTTTTAGATTTGGGGGTCAGAGGTGGTCGTATGAGGTATGAGGTGGTGGCAGGTAGGGGGTAAGAGAAGGCAGTTTCCTGGTCCAGGATATTAGTTATGAGGGGATGTTGGGGGTTTGCTGACAGATTGTTGTATTGACGCGAGGTTGTACCTACCGCTGGTAGTAGTCCGAATCAGAATTGGGGGGTGGAGAGGTTTCAACCAGGCAACATTAGTTTAAGACCTATCTGGAATCTTGGGGCAAAGATTTCCAAGTCGTTTGTGTCGTGCATCAAAGAGAGTTTTTGCTCCCCTCTCCGGCCGATGAGTAGAAGTGCCATCAAGTTTGTGTTCCTCAGCCTCACTTTGTGCGCCTCCGCTTTCAGCCAGCAGTTTGGGGGAATTCGAGGACAAGTGGTTGATTCCGACTTTGGGCAACCGATTGCAAAGGCGCAGGTGACGATTATGGGATCCCCTTTTGGTGTGATTACAGACGACCAGGGGAACTACACCATTTCTGGCGTCCCACCCGGTGTCTATGCTTTGCAAGTCAGAGGATCTGGATACATCCCGCGTGTTGTGCCCGAGGTGAGCATTGCTGCAGGAGCTTTCAATGATCTGCGTGTGGAAGCAGTCGCCGAAATCGAGGAGATGGAGGAGTTAGTTGTTCCTGGAGAATTGGACAAAGCCTCGGAGGTTGGTCTTCTAACGGAACGCCAAGAGGCCACCGCAATGATGGACATGATCGGCCAAGATTTCATTTCGCGCCTTGGTGCAGCTACAGCAGGCGATGCCTTGAAGCGCGTGACTGGGACCTCAGTAGTGGATGGAAAGTATGTATCCGTGCGTGGACTTTCAGACCGGTACGTCAACACATTATTGAATGGGGGGCGGTTGCCCTCGACCGACCCCGACAAGCGAGCAGTCAACGTAGACCTTTTCCCGGGAACTGCGCTGGAGAGTATCAATGTTATCAAAACTTTTACACCTGATCAGCCGGCCGACTTTACTGGGGGCAGCGTCGACCTAAGAACTCGCACAATCCCTGAAAAAGCAAGCTTTGGCGCTAGCACTTCCATCTCCTACAATTCTCAAGCGAGCTTTAATCCTAACTTTTTGTCGTATCAAGGCGGGGGCACGGGCCCTTTTGGGTTCCAAGCAGATAAAAGAATAATACCTACCAGCGTGACATCGCAGCCCCAAGGCACATTTGGTGACCCGACGCAGTTGGTATATCCCGCAGGCCTACCCGAAGCTGATAAAGAAACGGAACTAATGCGCGACATGAATCCTGTTCTTTCCCTCAAGAAAAAAACCGTCGGCCCGAATTATAAAGTTAATCTCCAAGGTGGAGATGTAGTAGAATTTGAAGACGATCGTAAATTCGGTCTCTTTGGAGTCTTTAGCTACAATCGCGAATACACATTTTATGGTAACGGCACACGAACCCAGTTTTACAGGGTACCGGACGGAGCGACTTACACTAATGTAGTTTCTTCTTTTTCACAGCAACGTGGGTCGGAGGACGTTTTATGGGGCACCCTGCTGAACTTAAGTGGGCAGTTGGATGCCAATCATAAGGTCAGCTCCAATTTTATTTTTAATGAGCAGGCCTCAGATAATGCGACTGGAATTCAATTGGCTCAGCCATCCGTTGTTTCGCCTGACAGGACTACCGCTTCTGTTATCGACTATGGAGAACGGCAGCTTTCCTTTCTCCAAATTACTGGAGATAGTGTTTTCCCAGAGGCCGGTCACCTGAAGCTAAATTGGAATGGTGGATTAGGTAGCGCCCAACTGATTGAGCCAGACCAACGTGCTTTTCAAGCTGTGACCGAACCAGATGGAACCCAACGGCAAGTTGACCCGAATGAACAGAATAATGGATTTGCTATTTTCGGCAATTCAAGCCCTGCTTTTCGATACCAACGTGAATTGACAGAGAATAGCTTTTATACGATTGCTGATTTTCTTGTGCCGATGGATGCGGAAAACCAGTACAATAATACTTTTAAGACTGGTTTCTATTACGATCAGTCGAATCGATCGTACAATCAATTTAGCTATAATTATAAGTATGGCGGCTCCAACGACCCTGACTATCTAACCTCAGAGCCTAATATCCCTGGGCAAACATGGTCTGACTATTTTCTTTCGCCTGATCGCTCAGGTTTAGTCAATCCTACGGGCCAGGGAAACGGGCAGCTTATGAGTTGGACTCTTCAGGACACTGGATCAAACGCTGGCACGTTTTACAACGCATCCCAAGCAATCACTGCTAGTTACTTGATGGCTAACTTCAATCTCTTTCCCCAGCTCAAGCTTTCCGGAGGTGCACGTTTTGAAAATACCAATATCCAAATCAAGGGGGCAAGTAACCTCGGTAGCCTTTTCCCTGATTTTGACGGTTTAGCTAAAATTCAGCAGTTGGATCTTTTGCCTGCGGTGGGAGCCACCTTTGAATTAGCCAAAGACGTCAACCTACGATTTTCTTGGTCTCAGACCTTAGCCCGCCCCTCCTTCAAGGAGATGGGGCCAGTTTTAACACAAGATTTTGGTGACTCGACTTACTTTGTGGGCAATCCAAATCTTCAACTTTCATTTGTAAATAATTATGACTTTCGCTCTGAATGGTTTCCACGATCAGGAGAGGTTGTCTCTGTAGGTCTATTTTATAAAGAAATTCAATCTCCGATTGAGCAAACGTCCTTCGGCAGCCCTAATACGGGAACCTTTCTTAAGTATGAAAACTCAGAAATCGGTCAACTATGGGGCTGGGAAGTCGAATTGCGAAAGCGGCTTGATCAAGTCCACTCTGCTTTGAAAAATTACAGTATCTTTTTTAATTTCACCCAAATTCAGAGCAAAGTCACTATGACTCCTCAAGAGGTAGAAATCCGTACTGAATCAGGGATTCCGGGTAGTACACGCCCCTTACAAGGCCAGCCAACCTACGTTCTTAACGCAGGGCTAAACTACGATAACCCTGAATATCGTTTTTATGGTGGTTTATATTTTAATGTGTCGGGGGAGTTTCTTTATGCTGCTGGGGGCGGCTCGGTTCCGGGTGAAGCACAGCCTGACTCTTACGAACAACCATTTCCTTCCCTAGACTTCAACATTACCCAAGGGTTAACAGAAAACTGGAAAGTTACATTCCGAGGTAAAAATATGCTCAATCCCTTCTATCGACTGACACAGACACAAAATGGCGTTGAATACGATACCTACACTTTTACCAAAGGCTGGGACATGAGCCTTAATATGTCTTACAGCTTCTAATCTGCATTGTAGCCCTATTTAGTTTTACTGGCCGATTCGTGCGTAGGCTTCAGGTAAATTTTTCTTAATTCTATTAATCCTTTCTTCTTCTTCCGAAATAGTTGTAGCTCCAGCCCTCGCCTGTCCTAGTAAAACTTGAAAAACTCCCCACGCCCTGCTTCGGGGATTTT
>CALEEY010000158.1 GCA_937877085.1 uncultured Bacteroidota bacterium | reverse complement strand
CACGAAACAGCGCGATCACGCTATCTCAATTATGCGTTATCCGTTATTACCTCCCGTGCCTTACCCGATATTAGAGACGGACTAAAGCCTGTTCAACGTCGCATTTTATATGCGATGTTTAACAATCTGCATTTATATCCGGACGGCAGATACAAAAAAAGCGCAACGGTCGTGGGGGAGGTGATGGGGAAATATCACCCACACGGAGATTCTGCCATTTATGATGCCATGGTACGAATGGCTCAGACGTTTTCCCTTCGAGCTCCGCTGGTAGATGGCCAAGGCAACTTCGGATCTCTCGATGGAGATTCGCCTGCCGCTATGCGATATACGGAGGCAAAATTGCGCCCGCTGGCCATGGAATTGTTGGCTGAAATCAAGAAGGAGACGGTCGCTTTTCGTCCCAATTTTGATGGTTCGCTATTTGAGCCAGTCGTCGTTCCTGCTCGGATTCCCAATTTGTTGCTCAATGGAGCGACAGGAATCGCTGTTGGGATGGCCACCAACATTCCGCCTCACAATTTGACGGAATTGATTGATGCCGCGATCTACATGATCGGAACGCCGGAAGTTGACAATCAAACGCTAGTCGAAAAATTTATTCAAGGACCTGATTTCCCTACCGCTGGGCGCATTTTGAACACGCGTCAGTCCATTATTGATGTCTATAACAGCGGAGAAGGCCCTATTGAACTGAGGGGAGAATACGAAAGCGAGGGTAAAAGCCGTGTCATCGTAACCAGCATCCCATATGCGGTAACTAAAAGCGCCCTGATCGAGCAAATTGCGGATCTCATCATCAACAATAAGTTGCCTCAGCTGGTTGATGTTCGGGATGAGTCAACAGACATCGTTCGCATCGTGCTGGAAATTAAACGTGGCGCGAGTTCGGATCTGGTCATGGCCTATCTGCTCAAGCATACCATGCTACAGACGAAGTTCCATGTTAATTTGACCTGCCTCTTGCCTACGGATAACCCTGAAATATGTGCACCTGCTCGCGTAAATCTAACAACTATTCTACGGCATTTTCTGGATTTCCGGATGCAGGTGGTGGTTCGTAGGGTCGAGTTTGAACTCAGGCAGTTAGAGCAAAGGATTCATATTCTGCGGGGGTTTGAAAAGCTTTTTGGTGCGCTTGATGAAGCTATTCGGATTATTCGAGCCTCAGAAAACAAAGCAGATGCCGCCGTTAAGTTGATGGCGCGCTTCGATTTGGACGAAATTCAAGTAGATGCGGTATTAGAAACCAAGCTGTACAAATTGTCTCGGCTTGAAATCGATGCGATTCGTCAGGAGTTGGCCGAGAAAGAAGCGATGGCCGCTGAGCTCCGCAAGCTTCTTGCGGACGAACCGGCCAGGTGGAAATTAATTGGGGCTGAGTTAAAAGATATTCGCACCCGATTTGCCGAACCAAGACGGTCAACCGTTGCTGGGCCCGATGAAAAAGTTGAGTTTTCTGCCGACGACTTTATTGTAGACGAAGATATATTCGTCATTGTAACTCGAGACGGTTGGGTTAAAAGACAGCGTTCTTACGGCGATCTAGCCAGTATTCGCGTTCGAGACGGGGATTCGGTAGGCTGGGTCTTGCCTGGATCTACTAAACGAACCGTCGTGTTTTTCAGCAATTTTGGAAAAGCTTATACGTGTCGGGGGGAAGCATTAACCAGCACCACCGGGCACGGAAGCCCGATCCAAAAACTGTTTGATTTTTCGGATAAGGAATACATTGTTGGGGTTGTAAGCGTCGATCCACGGGCCTTGCCCAAACCCGCTCCAAAAGAAGAAATCGAGCCGAAATTGTTCAGTGATTCCGACGAAGCGGTCGATATCGAAGGTCCTTATGCCGTTGGAGTTACCTCTGACGGTCAGATTCTGAGGATGTCGTTGGAAAATTATACAGATGCCTCCACGGTGAGTGGGCGCATGTTCATGAAGGTGGCTCCCAAACACGAAATCCTTAGGGTTGAGCCTTCATCCGGCATAGAAAATGTTTGTTTAGCGACCAAAGAGGGCAATTGCCTCATTTTCCCTGCTATCCAGGTACCTGTAATGAAGAATGCGGCGAAAGGAGTAATTGCGATGAGGCTGTCTGCTTCTGATCGAATTATTGGTTTCGCGCTGTCCGCTGCGGCCAGGCAGGGTCTGGAAGTCGAAACGACCAGGGGGCGATCTGAAATTATTCGTCCGACCAAATTTCCGATTAGTAACCGAGGAAACAAAGGTCGCATCATCATTCAACGTGGGTCCATCAAAAGCGTGATCTATCCTACCGTTGAAATTAGCGACGGAAGTTCATCTTAATTCTGTGATTCTATTTTGAGTTCGAACTCATATACCGGCGAGAATATTCAAGTCCTAGAAGGTCTTGATCCTGTACGTAAAAGACCAGGCATGTATATCGGTGGTACCGGTAAGCCGGGACTGCACCATTTATTGTGGGAGGTCGTGGATAACTCCGTCGACGAAGCGACAAACGGCTTTGCCACTCAAATCGACGTCATTCTGCACAAAGATGGACGTTCAATGACGGTGGTTGACAACGGCCGTGGAATTCCCGTTGATCTGCATCCTACCAAAAAGATTCCAACCCTTCAGGTCATCCTAACCACGTTACATGCCGGCGGTAAATTTGACAATTCCAGTTATGTAACGTCCGGCGGACTTCACGGGGTCGGCGCTTCTGTGGTAAACGCCTTGTCTGAATCTTTAATAGCGACAATAAAGCGAGACGGGGCTACTTGGGAGCAAAAATATGAGCGGGGAGTGCCCATAACTAAACTATCCAAAATCGCCTCCGGAACACGTGGATCGGGTACCAGCATCTATTTTAAACCGGATGCGGATATTTTTGAGACGGTTGACTTCGATGCCGGTTGGATAGCTGAAAATCTTGAAGTAAAAACGTATTTAAACGGTACCCTGCGCATTGTTTTCAGGAATGAAGTGGACGGCTCTCGAAAGGAATTCCATCACGAAGGTGGTATCGAGGAATTCCAAGCGCACATCATCAAGTCCAACAAAGCTCGACCCGTTCACTCTGATCCATTTTTGATTCGTCAAGCCGAAATGAAGGACGGAACGAGAGTGGAAGTCGCTCTGCAGTGGACAGAAGCGCCAAAAGAGTCTATCCTGTCATATGTCAACGGCATTCCAACTGGCGATGGCGGTACGCACGAACAAGGACTGAAAGACGCGATCCGGTCAGCCGTCCGGGCCTACATGGACACCCATGACATGGTGCCAAAAAAGCTTGATATATCGGCCGATGACATCAGGGAGGGTGTTTTTGGTATCATCAATTTGTACATGGTCGATCCGCAGTTCCAGGGACAGACCAAGGACAAGCTCAATAATCCACAAATAAAAGGGATTCTCTCGAGTAGTGTTCGGCTTGAGCTCGAGCAGTTTCTCAACCGACATCCGACAACAGGGGAGGCCATAGCCACCCGCGTTATTCAATCGGCAAAGGCGCGTTTGGCTTCGCGTGCGGCGGCCAATAGCGTTCGGCGAAAGACCAGCATCAGTCACCGCTTAAACCTTCCAGGCAAACTGGCGGATTGCTCGTCGACAGATCCAGAGGAAAGTGAGTTGTTTATTGTGGAAGGCGATTCGGCCGGCGGATCTGCCAAACAAGGCCGCGATCGCAACACGCAAGCCATTCTTCCACTTCGAGGAAAGGTCCTTAATGCGGAACAGGCGACTCTTGCTAAAGTGATGGACAACAAAGAGTTATCGAATGTTGTTCAGGCGCTTGGCTGTGGCATTGGAGACTCCATTGACCTCACCAAGCTCCGATATCACAAAGTCATCCTGTTGATGGATGCGGATTCTGACGGCCATCATATTTCTACTCTTTTATTGACGTTTCTATACCGCTACATGCGGCCACTCATCGACGATGGGTTTGTATTCATTGCGCAGCCTCCGCTATTTAGAATTGATTCGGCAAAGGAAACGTACTGGGCCCTGGATGAATTGGATCGGGAACGCATAATTGCCCGCATCAAGAAGAAAAACAAGAACGCCAAGATCGAAATGCAGCGTTTCAAGGGACTTGGTGAGATGATGCCGGCCACCCTTCGAGATACCACCCTGGATCCGGAAAAACGTCGATTACTTCAGGTTTCTATCCCAGACAGCGAGCGGCTCTTAACGGAGCAGGTTATTTCCGAGTTGATGGGTAAAGATGCCTCGGCACGGTTCAATTTTATTATGAACAACGCAGAAGAAGCCGAC
>CALEEY010000157.1 GCA_937877085.1 uncultured Bacteroidota bacterium | reverse complement strand
CACCCCGCCGTCCTCGGCTGCAAAATAATTGGGATAAAGCATCCGCGTTTTGGGATGAGACCCGTCGCATTCATCCAATTCGTCGATCAATCTCTCAAAAAGCGTCATTTTGAGGATATGCGTGCTTTTTTAGTCGGGCAATTGCCATCCTACGCGATTCCAGACCTCTTGCTACCGATGCCTATGCCGCTCGATGGGGCGCTGAAAGTCACCCATAATCAACTGCTAGAAAGGGCCTCTCTTGAAATGACACGGCCATAGCCAATCGAGCCTGTTAGATGGCGCGTTTGAAACGCACGGCTTGTTGCTGATGGGTCCACTTACCTTGGTGTTGGCTTGGCAAAAGCCGTAGTTTGTCCGAATGAAATTATTTCGACAAATATTTGGAGAGGGACATCCCCTTATTGTGATCCACGGATTGCTCGGGGCAAGTGGCAACTGGCAAACGCTTGCTAAGAATCATTTTGGATTGTTTTTCAAAACAGTTTCCATAGACCTCCGAAATCACGGTAAATCTCCTCATTCGGATAACGGATCCTATGCCGATATGAGTTCGGACTTGATCGAGTTGATGGACGACGAGGGAATAAGTCGAGCCCATATTTTGGGGCATTCCATGGGCGGTAAATTGGCCATGTATTTTGCCCTGAATCATCCGGAACGAGTGGATAAGCTGATCATTGCGGATATTGCCCCCAGAAGTTATCCGCGTTCGCACGACTACATTTTCAACGCTTTCCACCAAGTGAATCTGAGCGAAATGACCACCCGCGCAGAAGTTGAGAAAGCGATGGCGCCCAGCATCCAGAACGTGGGGGTTCTCCAGTTTTTACTCAAAAACTTGACCAGACGCGATCTTCGTTTCGAGTGGGCCATGAATCTTGCCGCGATTGAGCGCACCTACGAAGAGCTTCTTTCTGAAATTGAAGCCTGGGAAGTTTTCGACGGCGAAACCTTATTTGTTCGCGGGGCCAACTCCCATTACATAGCGGACGCTGACCTGCCGTCCATTCGGGCCTTATTCCCGTTTGCCACACTGGAAACCATTCCAAACGCCGGACATTGGCTGCATGCCGAAGCCCCAGAAGCATTTTCCGACATCTGTTTGAAATTTTTGCGATGATACGGGCTGGAAACTGGTTTTGCAGTATTTAACAGGTTGATCTAGGCCGAAAAACGATTCAATCGAAATCATGATTTCCAGAAGACAATTGCTTGATGATGCTCTAGCTTGCCGAATTTTGGTATTGGACGGAGCTATGGGGACCCTTATTCAGGGCCAAAAGCTGGATGAGCAGGACTTTCGGGGCGAGTTTTTTAAGGATCACCCGAGTCCATTGAAGGGAAACAACGACCTTCTGGTTATTACAAGGCCGGATTTAATTCAGGAATTGCATGAATTGTATCTCGAGGCCGGCTCGGACATTATTGAGACCAATTCCTTTACCGCCACTCGCATTGCCCAGGCCGATTATGGTCTCCAAGAGTCCGCGCGGGACATCGCCCTTCAATCGGCCATAGTGGCCAGAAAGGCAGCGGATAAATACACCTTGATGACCCCGGACAAACCACGTTTTGTGGCTGGGGCCATCGGACCGACCAACGTGGCATTGTCGCTTTCCCCAGACGTCAATGATCCCGGATTTCGTCCGGTTTCCTTTTCTGAATTAGCTGCTGCCTACGCAGAACAAGTGTCAGGACTCATCGAAGGCGGTTCTGACATTCTGTTGATAGAAACTATTTTTGATACGCTAAATGCCAAGGCGGCCATTTTTGCTATCCATCAAGAATTTGACCGTCTAAAGATTCGTCTGCCCGTCATGGTTTCCGGAACCATCGTGGATCAAAGCGGCCGCACGCTTTCCGGACAAACCACCGAGGCATTCTGGATATCGGTGGCGCACACTCCTGAATTGCTATCTATCGGACTAAACTGTGCTTTGGGCTCTGCTCAAATGCGCCCCTATATTGAAACCCTGTCGAGGGTGGCACCGGTTCTAACCAGTCTTTACCCAAACGCCGGGCTACCGAACGAGTTTGGGGAATACGACGAAAGCCCAGCGTTCATGGCCGCCCAGGTCGAGGATTATGCCAGCAAGGGATTCTTGAATATCGTTGGGGGATGTTGCGGAACGAGTCCTGCGCACATTCGGGCCATGGCGGCCGCGGCTGCAAAATACCCTCCAAGAGTTGCCGCCCATCCCGTTAAGATGTTGCGTACCAGTGGCTTAGAGCCATTTGAGTTTCGTGCGGGTCTGAATTTTGTGAATGTCGGCGAGCGAACCAACGTGACCGGTTCAAAACGATTTGCCCGACTCATCAAAGACGAACAGTACGAGGAAGCCATTGCAGTGGCCTTGCAACAAGTTGATGCAGGGGCTCAACTCATCGACATCAACATGGACGAGGGCATGTTGGATTCGAAAGCGGCCATGGTCCGGTTTCTCAACATGCTGGCTGGAGAACCGGATGTATCTCGCGTACCCTTCATGATCGATTCCTCCAAATGGGAGGTTATCGAAGCGGGTCTGCAATGCGTTCAGGGGAAAGCCATTGTCAACTCCATTTCGCTAAAAGAAGGAGAGGAGCCGTTCATTGCCCAGGCGAAAAAGGCGTTGATGTACGGCGCGGCTGTTATTGTGATGGCCTTCGATGAAGCGGGGCAGGCAGAATCGCTCGAACGACGCAAGGATATCATATCTCGTGCGTACCGAATCCTGACTCAGGAAGTCGGTTTTCCCGCGGAAGACATCATTTTCGATCCCAACATCTTTGCAGTAGCTACCGGCATCACGGCGCATAATCGGTATGCGATCGATTTTATTGAAGTCGTGAAGTGGATCAAGTCCGAATTCCCTGGAACGCGCGTCTCAGGAGGTGTTTCGAACCTGTCCTTTTCGTTCCGGGGCAATGAAACGGTCCGTGGGGCCATGAATACCGCATTTTTGTACCATGCCATTGGGGCGGGCATGGATATGGGTATCGTTAATGCAGGCCAAATCGACGTCTATGACGACATTGATCCCGAGCTTTTGACAGCGGTCGAGGACGTGTTATTTGATCGAAGGCCAGATGCTACCGAACGATTGGTGGATCTAGCGGAGCGAGTCATTCAAAAAGCGTCTGGTGCCGAGCAAGTAGTTGATGAATGGCGCAGTTTCCCTGTGGAAGAGCGGCTCAGTCATGCTCTGGTAAAGGGTATTGTGGAGTTTATAGACGCAGATACGGAAGAAGCAAGACTTCGGTGTACGCGAGCCATTGAAGTGATTGAAGGCCCCTTGATGGAAGGCATGAACCGCGTCGGGGACCTTTTTGGGGCCGGCAAAATGTTCTTGCCGCAAGTGGTCAAGAGCGCTCGCGTAATGAAAAAGGCAGTCGCTTGGCTTATTCCCTTCATCGAAGCCGAAAAAATTGAGGGAGAAGACGTCCAACGAGCTCCTCGAATCCTTTTGGCAACGGTCAAGGGAGACGTGCACGATATCGGGAAAAACATCGTTGGTGTGGTTCTAGGGTGTAATAATTACGATATCATTGATTTGGGCGTTATGGTCTCGGCGGACCGGATTTTAGATGAGGCGGTTAAAAATGAGGTCGATGTTGTTGGTCTCAGTGGCTTGATTACGCCCTCGCTAGACGAAATGGTTTATGTCGCCTCTGAAATGGAACGCAGGGGAATGAAGCTCCCACTGCTCATTGGCGGAGCTACTACTTCGGAGATGCACACGGCCGTAAAAATAGATCCAGCCAGAAAAAGCCCCGTTATTCATGTGTTGGATGCTTCCAGAAGTGTAACGGTAGTAAACAGTCTTTTGTCGGAAACAGATCGAGATGCGTTTGTCCAAATGACCGGTGAAAAATATGAGGTCTTGCGCGAGAGGCACGCAAATAGGCACCAAAAAGATGTCTTTTTAAGTTTAGAAGAGGCTCGGGCCAATGCTCTAAGGCTCGTTTTTGATGCGCATACGGTCCCGCCGGCTGCCCAAACCGGAGTAGTAGATTTCTTAACGGTTTCGGTCGCCGATGTGCGCCCGTACATCGATTGGACTCCTTTCTTCCAAGCGTGGGAAATGAAAGGTAAATATCCTTCAATTTTAAGCGATGCGGTCAAAGGAGAAACGGCGACCAAGCTGTTTGAGGACGCCCAACGCATGCTGGATGAACTCGAAGCGAGCGGCGCCGTCACTCTAAAAGGCGTGGCCGGGCTGTTTCCAGCCTATTCCGATGGGGACGATATCGTTTTTGAAACCCCAAACGGGTCCTCGGAACGCCTTCACACCTTGCGCCAACAAAGCCAAAAGGCCTATGGTAAGCCAAATAGAGCCCTTTCTGATTTTGTGGCTCCTCCAACTGCTCCTGTACAAGATCACATTGGAATGTTTGCCGTCACAGCCGGCATCGGGGTCACGGAACTAGTAAAAACATTTGAAGCGGACCACGACGATTACAACGCCATTTTAGTAAAATCGCTGGCAGATCGACTCGCTGAAGCGTTTACAGAGTATGTTCACGAGGTAGTCAGACGCGATATTTGGGGGTTTGAAAAAGGAGCCAAATGGACGAGCGATGAACTCATTGTAGAGAAATACGTCGGTATACGACCGGCTCCGGGATACCCAGCGCAACCGGATCATACAGAAAAGCACACCATTTGGAAGGCATTAAACGTGGTAGAAAAAACGGGGATTGAGTTAACAGAGCATCTGGCCATGACACCGGCGTCTTCGGTATGTGGGCTCATTTTTGCTCATCCTGATGCCGATTATTTTAACCTTGGAAACGTGTCGCGAGATCAAGTCGAATCCTACGCAGCAAGAAAAAATATGACGGTCGTGGACGTGGAACGCTGGATGGGATCGAGACTCGCTTATGACCTACCATAAACGATTGAAATTTTGTTTGGCACAAATTCGCACAGGTTCCAATGGGTTTTCCAATGTTATCTTAATATCTTAATTCAGCTATTTTTTCTAGCGTAAACCGAATCCCGATCCGAATCTCTATGAGTCTGTCATTAACACTACGCTCTTCTCAGGTTTCAAGCATCGATCTGCTGCGCAGCGATTCGGCCACGATAGTTACCCAAGTGGGGGCTATTGTTGGTTTTGCTGCATTAACGGCATTTTTTGCGCAATTCCGCCTCTACATTTGGGAAGTCCCATTCACCCTACAAACGCTCGCGGTGTATGGTAGTGGTCTTTACCTAGGCTGGAGAAATGGACTTCTTTCCCAGCTGCTCTATGTTGTTGTTGGGCTGTTCTTCCCGGTTTATGCGGGCGAAGGATTTGGCCCATCGTACCTTTTCGGAGCGGTTACGGCTGGTTACTTACTTGGTTATCCGTTGTCGGCTGCGGCCATTGGATATGTTTCGAAATGGTTTAACGGTACCACGGGAAGCATTATCTCCATCGTGACAGGATCGTTGGTCCTCTTTTCCGCTGGAATTATTTGGCTTCACTACGCCGCCGATCACACCACCTGGTTTGAATCCATTGACAAAGGATGGCTGCGTTTTATCCCCGTAGATCTGGCTAAAATCATACTTGTCGCATTGATTTATCAGGGAACTCGCAGCCTAACAAAAAAGGGCTAGGTCGGAATAGGAACTGAGCAGGTTGGCTGCCTGTTCACCATGGATGAACCTGCAGCCACACCTAACCGTCATCGATTCGCTACTAACGGGGACTCCCACCGGGAGACGACTACCCGATTGCGCGTTTTTCAAAAGCCTCAGGACGAAAAAATCCGGCCTTCGACCATTTCCTCGTGTACGTTTCGCTGGCCCCAATGCATCGTTCCTGGGCGTGTTTCTCGGAAGCTTATTGTGGTTTTTTAGTCTGGGAGTGACCCATGCCCAGGCACAGCCGGTTCCGCAACCTCCGTCTTCGACTGCACAGTCTTTTCCTAAAGCGTGGAGCCGTCCCATTGAGGGATCCATCCTTGGCGATCCTCTATTGCTTGCTCAGTCCGATGAGGCGTTGTCGTACCTCTATAACATGAAATTTGAACAGGCCGATTCCATTTTCGATCGGATCGAGTCCCGTTATCCCAATCACCCCATCGCTCCATTTCTTAAGTCGCTAACCCTTTGGTGGAAGATTTTACCGACCGTCACCGTACACGACACATCGCTCGATAAAGCATATTTTGCGGAAATGGATGAGGTAATCGAGCGAAGCGACAAGATGTTGAAGCGAAAAGAATACCCGTTTGATGCTGCGTTTTTCAAAGCCGCGGCCCACGGATTTCGGGGAAGATTGCATTCCGATCGGGAAAGTTGGCTGCGGGCGGCACAGGAAGGCAAGTCAGCCCTTCAGTACATTTTCAAGATAGCCGAAACAGACCCCCAAAACGCTGATTTGCTGTTTGGGGTCGGCGTTTATAGGTATTTCGCAGAGGCCATTCCAGAAAGATATCCATTGGTTAGGCCCATTATGTTGTTTTTTCCAGATGGAAATAAAGCCAGAGGACTGGAGCAACTGGAGTTAACCGCAAGGCATGGAAGATTCGTCTCGGCTGAGGCTGCCTATTTTCTGCTACAGATTTATACCTCATTTCAGCCCGAATACTTAAAAAGTGTCGAGTTTGTGACTCTGTTAAGGGAGAGATACCCTCAGAACGCCCTTTTTCATGTGATGGAAGGTCGTGTTTACTTTCGGTGGGGGCAGTGGGAAAGGGCAAGCGCCATATTCCGCGCAGTCGTGGAAAACCACTCGAAGAAGTTATCCGGTTACGAAGATCCATTGGTGTCCCAGGCACAGTACTATTTAGGACGTCAAGATATGCTGAGCAGGAACGATCAATTGGCCATTACGCACTTTTTAGAGGTCATAAAGCTAGAGCAGCCCTACGCTTATGATTCGTTTTTCCGCTCAAATGCGACGCTTAGGGCCGGGATGGCGTATGATCGCTTGGGGAAACGATCGGAAGCCGTCGCCTTTTATAAGAAAGTTTTAAAACAGGAAGACCAGTCCAATTCTCGTGATAGAGCCCGGAAATACTTAAAAACGCCGTATGGGAGCCATATTCCGTGATACAACCCATCAAGCGGCTTGGGCAAAACTTTCTGCAAGACCCAAACACGATCCGCAAAATTGTTGAATCCCTGCATGCGGAGCCTTCCCATCGCGTAGTCGAAATTGGGCCCGGAACGGGGGCCCTAACGGGTCT
>CALEEY010000156.1 GCA_937877085.1 uncultured Bacteroidota bacterium | reverse complement strand
GATTCCGTGATTATCCCAGTCGGAGCATCCGACGTCAAACTTAACATCCAGAAACTAGGATCATTCGTCCAATGCGGTTTCAGACCGAGGAACGAGCCGCCCTCACTTGATTTAGCGGTTGGTCCATAGGTAGTGTAGTAGGCTGTGTAATTTCCGGGCGCCACGGTCACCGAATCAGAGATGACGGCTTGCACCCCATCGCGGACAATATTTGCCTCACTCGGCTTCCAAACAACCGTTTCCGTTTCAAGATTTATAATCCACGGGTAAACGGCTAGCCCACTGGAGGCTCGATCAGACTCAAACGCCGCTAGTGCGTTAATATGGACCAATACGGTATCTGTTGCCACAAAATGCTTCGTATACAGCCGATTGACCGATAAATCGACTATAGAAACGAAACCGTCTGCCTTTGGGCCGCCGGAATTCATCCGCCAAACAATTAAACCAACCGTTATGACTAGTAAGAAAAGCTGAAATTTTACAAAGTGCGGTTTTCGCATTGGACACTATTTGAATTGGTAGAGCTCATCTACGCCTTTCAATCGTCGAAGTTACCAGAATTTAAACAACAATAGGCCTTAGGATAAATTACGTCATTAAGAGCTTCGTAGATTAACGCTCATAGGCACAATGCTTACCTTAAGTCGCTGCCTGGACGTAACAATCTATCCCTGAATACAGTAGACAGCCACCCAAACGATCCGGTTAACTGCCCCAATATGGCGGAAGTAGAGTCAAGAACAAGGTTTGTAAAAAAATGGACCTCTCGTATTGCGCGAAGAGGCGTTTCTCTATTGCTGCTAGCGGTGTTCGGAGTTTGTCTTGTCTTGTCGGTCGGATTTCATTTTATGGAGCTGACGGCGGGAAAGCCCGCGGCAACCGGAACCGAGCTTCTCTACTTCACATTCGTAATCATAGGTTTTGGTTCTTTGTGGGTGTGGATGAAAAGACATTTTCAGGATCGCACCGATTCCCCCGCGAAGTTGCTCTGGTCAGTCATGGTGTCGGGGCTTTTCTTGATCGCCATTGCTGGTTTTACGACACGTTTTGGCACTATTTCAGCGGCTGGCATAGATTTGCCCCTTGGTTTTTCTCCCGAAACGGGTGTTCCACTGACCTCCCCGACGATCGTCAAAATGATAGTGGTCAGCCTAGCCCAAGTATTGTTTGCTTTCTTGCTTATGCATCGCTTTCAAGAGCTCGTCCTGGTGAAAAGGAGTCGTAGCAGTCAGCGAAATTGGTATACCATGTTGATCCTTATGGTCATCGCCTCGATGATGACCATAACTAAACCGGCCGGTGTCGCCCAGAATGAATGGCAGGATGTCGGAATTGTCGTTGCCGTTGTCTTCATGCTGGTAAATGCATTCAAGTTGTCTTGGATCGTATTTCTATCCTTCCGGGAAAAAATGGCGACGATAGGACTCTGTTTTGTACTGGCTTTGTTGTTGATTTTGGGTCTTGGTATAGGGAATTCGGGCGTTAATATTTTGGTGCCTCGCTCGTTTGAATACTTGGAATTCTATTTCGTACCGCTGGCAAGTTTCGTAAAACAGGCGAGTATGTTTGGTATTTTGTATTGCACCACCGCCTTTTTATCCCTCCTTTTTCATCTCCCCACCACAGGAGACTACGAGCAAAGGCAGGGTGAGCGGGCCACCATGTTTAGCATGGCCCATTTGGTGAGCCAGGTATTCGATGCCGAAAAACTTTTCGGAACGGTTGCTTCGGCGCCTGTAGAGGCCGGTTCTGCAGATTTTTCTTGGTTGGCCATGCCGGACCACCAGTCCGGTTCGCTTCAATACCGAGTGATGAGCTCCCACAACATTTCCAAAGAGCGCCTGACCGAAATGATCAATTCGGACCTTCTGATTGAGGATTTGATCGCCGGTCGAGTCCCGATCATCGTGAGCCGTGCTTCTGCAGACCACCGGATGAACGTTAAGCCAGGAAGCGGTGTCTTGGGAAGCCTGTTGGTGGCGCCTCTTATTGCCCGCGACGAAGTAATCGGAGCCTTGTTTGCGGCCAAACGAGTTATTAACGGCTTTGAAAGAGATGACGTAGAGACGATAGGAGTGTTTGCGGCTCAGGCAGCGCTAGCCATCGACAACTCTCGTTTATTTGAACAACAAGTCGAAAAAGAACGACTCTCGCGAGAAATGAGCATCGCCCGAGAGGTTCAAAGGCGCCTTCTCCCCCAAAACGTTCCGATCATGAGCGGCGTCTCTATGGCCGCCAGTAGCGTATCGGCGCAAGAGGTCGGTGGGGATTACTACGATTTTGTTCGACTCGGAGAAAAAAAGCTTGGGGTTATAATCGGGGACGTATCTGGGAAAGGCACCTCTGCTGCTTTTTATATGGCCGAGATGCAGGGCATTTCCAGTCGGTAAGTCGCCTGGCCGACACCCCTAGCCTATTTTTGCATTATGCGAATGTGGCGTTGGCGCAAAGTTTGGACCGAAATATATTCATTTCGGCCATTTACGCCATTTTGGACCTCGAAAAAGAAAATCTAGTCATTGCCAGGGCGGGGCATTGTCCTGCGGCGGTGGTTCGATTGAATGGAGAATCGAGATATATTCGCACCAAGGGACTTGGTCTTGGACTAGACCGTGGCGAGCTTTTTCAACGGAGTCTGAGCGAGGAAACCATTGCCTTGCAACCCGGAGACGTTTTCGTTCTATACACCGATGGAGTGGTCGAAAGTCGCGCGGAATCGGGAGAAGAATATGGCTACGAGCGGTTGTTGAAGTTGTTAGCAGAACACCGCCACGATGACGCAGACGGCATTCATGCCGCTGTTTTGAGAGACCTTAGGGGGTTTATGGCGGGGGAAGAATACGACGACGACATGACACTAGTCGTCTTAAAATGGCACGGAATTCCGCTAGATTCGTTCATTAGTCAAGAACAGTCCTTACATGAAACAGCATGACGCAGTATCTTCCGGTGTTCTTGTGTGATCTACAGCATAAGGATAGACCACTCAACACGAATGAAATATACATATGAGCAATTTTTCGGTCGGATTCCGCAGTAGCGGCCACATACAGATTTTAGACTTAAAAGGAGAATTGGACGCCCACACGGCTTCCGAGTTAGAAGCGGCTATTCAAAAGTGTCAAGGAAATAACCAGGTGCACATTTTGATAAACGGCTCGAGTTTGATGTACATCTCAAGCGCCGGTTTGGGCGTTTTTATGGCGTACATCGAAGAGATTCGGGAGAACGGTGGCGACATCAAAATTGCAGCTCTCCAGCCTAAAGTCTACAACGTTTTCGATCTGCTAGGCTTTCCGATGTTGTTTGACATTGTGGATTCCGAAGACGACGCCCTAGGAAAGTTTGAATCTTCTAATGCTTAACAATCAGCAGCCCTAAAGCTTAAAGTCCGAAAACTAAAAGTCAGTAGCCAACGTGGCAGTCGATACCCATACATTGACTATTCCCAGCTCAACTTCCTTTCTTGAGGAAGTTCGCGAGTTCGTGACCTCCCATGCCACCCAGGCTGGGTTTTCGGAAGGTGCTGTCGAGCAAATGAAGATGGCTGTGGACGAGGCGTGTACTAACGTCATAGAGCATTCATACGAAGGCAAAGGAGGACAACCAATCGACATTTGCGTCTCATCTTATCCGGATAAACTTGTGGTTGTTATTCGTGATAAGGGGCTGAAGTTCGACCGCGCTGCCTATAAAGAGCCTGACCTCCTTCAATTTGCCAAGTCTAAAAAAGCGGGCGGGTTTGGAGTCCACATCATGCGAAAGCTTATGGACTCGGTGGAGTACAAAAACACGGGTGGATTTAACGAGTGCTGCATGACCAAATTCAGATCCTGAAAATGGACACCGGGATGCGTAAAGACGATCCCAAATTGCCTCCGTTGGGCTCTCAGCTTCCTACTCCCTAACCTTGGCTTATTTTCGCTCTCCGACGTATATGGAAGCCACCCCAAAGGTGACTCTTTGGTCCCTTACTTCCGAGAAACCAGCTTTTTTCATGTGCTCTAGAAATGACGCTCCTTCAGGAAAGGCAGCGATGGATTCGGGCAAATAGGTATACGCGGCTTGATCTCCCGAAATAAGCCGACCTATTATTGGAAGCACATATTTGTTGTAAAAAGCGTAGCCCTGCTTAACGGGAAATGCTGTAGGCCGGCTAAATTCCAAAACGACCAATCGTCCGCCCGTTTTCAGCACTCGATAGATTTGGCTGAGTCCTTTGTCGAGGTCTTCAAAATTACGAACGCCGAATGCAACCATTACTGCATCAAACTGGCCGTCATTGAACGGCAGTGCTTCAGCATCGCCCGTCTGCAGAGTCACTCGCTCATCTAATCCCTTCGATTTAACTTTGCGACGTCCAACGGCCAACATTTCTTCGGCTATATCGACTCCAATAATGCTGGAAATTCCATGCTGGGCAGCCATGATGGCTAAATCCCCGGTACCGGTAGCTACGTCGAGCACGTGGAGGGGCTTGGCATCAAGAACCAGACGAATCACCTTTTTCCGCCATTTTTGATCGATACCAGCGCTTAAGACTCGGTTAAGTAAGTCGTATCTAGGCGCAATTGCATCGAACATGCGTTCGATTTGCGGCTTTTTCCCCTCGACCATCCCGATGGGTGGCATTCCTGGTGTAGAATTTTTAGGCACTCGATTATTGATTTGGAAAGGGCTTCGTTAGCCCAACATTTGTATAAGGCTAAGCAATTCGTAGCTGATGCTTTTTTTGCGACTCCAAACGTTTTTAGAAGCCGTCAGTTTGATCTCACCATTAATAATACCGACCATCACATTGGTGTGCCCTGCCATCAAGGCATCTACAGCGGCAACGCCTAAACGGCTAGCTAAAACCCGATCTCGTGCGGATGGCGCGCCACCTCGCTGGGTGTGCCCCAAAATACAGACGCGTAAATCTATGTTTTCAAAAGCGGAGTCGGCTCTTAAAACGCTTGCTATATGTGTGGCTCCTCCATTCTCATCCCCCTCTGCAACCACAACAATCGAAGAGCGATGCTGCGAAGACATTAGGGAAGATATGTGGTTTTTAACTTCATCTAAGTCGGTAAGCGTTTCCGGGATCATAACCATTTCGGCTCCCCCTCCAATTCCGCAATTCAAAGCAATAAAGCCTGCATCGCGGCCCATGACCTCCACCAAAAACAACCGATCGTGTGCATCGGCCGTATCCCTAATCTTATCGATATTCTCGATGGCGGTGTTGAGCGCGGTATCGAACCCGATCGTTTCGTCGGTCCCAAATAGGTCGTTGTCGATGGTGCCTGGGCATCCAACCAAGGGGATTTGATATTCATCATAAAAAACGGACGCTCCGGCCAGCGTTCCATCTCCCCCGATCGCGACCAATCCCTGAATTCCAGCTGCTTTTAACTGATCCGCAGCTTTCTTGCGACCTTCTGGCGTCCGAAAGGCCTTTGAACGGGCGCTCTTAAGAATCGTCCCGCCCTTTTGAACAATGTTCGAAACCGACTTAGAGTCCATATCCACAAAATCGCCTTCAATCATGCCCTGATACCCGCGTCGGATACCAACCACGTCGAGCCCGATAGATACCGATTTTCGGACGACGGCCCGCAAGCACGCATTCATACCCGGCGCATCGCCGCCTGATGTGAATACTCCAATCTTTTGAATTACGTCCATGAATTAATCTAGTTGGATAAGGGGAAATAAATGCCTGGCTTACGACAACGTTCTCAATGCGGGTTGAAATTACTACGAAAGACGCTGAACAATATGTATTTCATTCATCCTATCAAGGTTTTCACGAAGATCGCCTCCTTGTCGTATCTTAAGCATTAAATCCCCCCTTAATCGATCAACCGACTCTTTCGTGCCTAAAGCGCCAGAACACATATCAGCTCCATTTCGTGTTCGAGTGGATGATGGGGCATTTATTGATTTAGATCCGGAGCTAATCCGAAAAAAAGGCATACGGCTCGACCATCTTC
Source organism: uncultured Bacteroidota bacterium (assembly GCA_937877085.1). Classification (GTDB taxonomy): domain Bacteria; phylum Bacteroidota; class Rhodothermia; order Rhodothermales; family UBA10348; genus UBA10348. The sequence goes on along the minus strand of CALEEY010000156.1, from coordinate 378 downwards.
GTGGAAATCAATATGTCCTGTATAACAATGGAAAGACTATTCCACTTGTTATCGAGACCATTGAACGAAAGAAAGTGGCCATTTCGACGAATAATAGGTCCTTTTCGGTAGTCGTTCTTGATCACCGAGACCAACTTCTAGCCGAATTGGGATTGGACGATGTAGCTACGGGGTCTCCTTCCGAACTCGTCTCTCCAATGCCCGGCCTTGTCGTTTCGATTTCCGTGAGTGTTGGCGACGTTGTTACCACGGGGACCCGTCTTTTGGTGCTTGAAGCAATGAAAATGGAAAATGAGATAAAGTCTCCTGCCGACGGTCTAATTGCAGCGATCCACGCGCGGCCCGGCGATGCTGTTCAAAAAGGACAGGTTCTCATCG
>CALEEY010000155.1 GCA_937877085.1 uncultured Bacteroidota bacterium | reverse complement strand
TGTCTTCCTCAAAGTTGATCATGCCGGGGCAGCGTGTCTTGGAAATTCAGTCGAGATATGAGCGAATCGAAGGGTTAGATGTCCCCGTGTGGCGAACCATTAAGGGCAGCTTTTCTATGAAGCGGCGCCTACGAACAACAACGGTACGTCTGGAGCACGAGACCGCCTATTCTGATTATGTGTTTTCTAAAGAGTAATCGTTTCCCCAGGATTTCCTTCAAAAAGCAAATCTAGTGGAACCAATCGATCCTAAAGGCACATAACTGTGCCATGATCGACCAACTTACCTTTACCGAATTCCGAGATCTGCTCACCACGCAGCTGTCCCAACCACTTCCGGGACAACTTGCCCAGTTCCAGATGGCGCCTTTGGCTCGGAAACAGCCAGCAATGGCCTCCGTTGAGTCAAAGACATGCCGTGAGGCGGCCGTTTTAGCCCTTTTTTATCCTTGTTCGAAAGGAAGGGCGAAGCTGCTACTCACGGTCCGACCAGAAGGAATGACCAAACATGCCGGGCAAGTAGCGTTTCCCGGAGGACGACGCGAAGACGGAGAGGATTTAGTGGATACCGCGCTAAGGGAAACCGAAGAAGAGGTGTTTATTCCCTCGAATAGCATCGACATTATTGGCACGCTGACCCCCCTCTACATCCCTCCTTCCAATTTTTGTGTGTATCCCTATGTCGGCTTGGTGGAGGAACGCCCGGATATGAGCCGTACGTCGGATGAGGTGGCTGCTATGTTCGGGATCCGGGCACATGAGCTCATTTTGCCTGAAAAGCGGGAGGTATTTGAAAGTGAACTAGCCGGTCAATTGCGGAAAATTCCCTTTTTTGCTTTCTCGGGATATCAAATCTGGGGGGCCACAGCCATGATGATGAGCGAACTCGCAGCTGTCCTCCACCCGCAGCTTCTGGACCTCGACCCGCTGATTTAATATCGAAGGGGCATGTAACCCGTTGCCGTCCCCTACGAAACCCCTAACTGAATCAGCGCATCGGTCACGAGTTGCTCTGCGGCCAACTCAGATTCGGCTTCGGCATACACCCTTAAAACAGGTTCTGTCCCTGAGGGCCGAATTAAAAGCCAACCGCTATCCACTCGATGTTTATATCCATCGACCGTTTCCAGTTTCCTTACGGGACGCCCTGCGATGCTTTTCAATCCCCCTTCGTCTTTCAGAAGCACCAAAATTCGCTGCTTTTGGACCTCGGTGGTATGCACATCTACTCGGTAATATCCGAAGTACCCGTAAGATTCGTGCAAATCGGCGACCAAAGAAGACAACTGCTTTCCGCGTCTGGCCATCATTTCGAGGATGACCAAGCCAATAAATAGGCCATCGCGTTCAGGAATGTGGCCTTTTACCGCCATTCCACCTGATTCCTCACCGCCTACCAAGACGTCTCCTTTCAGGATCTTATCTCCAATGTATTTAAATCCGATGGCCGTCGTTTCAAGTTCAATCCCAAGAACTGCACACATTTTGTCCAGCATATCCGTAGTCGAAAATGTTTTCACTACGGAGCCCGTGAGCCCCTTATCGGTGTGGAGATAGTCTACTAAAAGGGCCAATAGACGATGAGAATCAACATAATTACCGTGTTCGTCGGCCATTCCAATGCGGTCGGCGTCTCCATCGTTTGCAATAGCTGCGTCAGCCCCATTATCGACAATATCACCCCGCAACAGGTTCAAATTTCGTTCAATCGGCTCCGGTGGAGTCCCCTCAAAGCCAGGATTGACCGTGCATCGGCGCTCAATAACTCGGTCGGCTCCTAAAAGAGTCGACAATATCCCCTGACCGGCTCCAAACATCGCATCGTGCACGATGGTAATTCCGGATTGTCGAATTAAATCGAGGTCGACAATGGTCCGAAGATACTCAGTGTACAGGCTTTTCACCGGAACTAGCTCGATTGAACCCTTGTCGAGCAACTCTTGAAATAAAGGATAATCGACCGCTTTAAATTCCTTAATCCGAGATTCCACGTCAGCGACCATTTCTGGAAGAGCAGATCCTCCAAAGTGACCCTTAATTTTGAATCCATTGTATTCCGGGGGGTTGTGACTAGCCGTAATTACGACTCCCGCGCAATGACCGTAATGCGTTGTTGCCCAAGATATTGCAGGTGTTGGAGCGAAGTCGTCAGTACACACGACGCGGATTCCCATCGAGGCGAGGACAACGGACGTGTGTTCGGCAAAATCCTTACCCCTAAATCGAGTGTCGTATCCCACGACCACAGACGCATTGGCTCCATACTCGTCTAATAGCCACTCTCCTGTAGCCCGTGCAACCCGTTCTAAATTGTCGAGCGTGAAGCCATCCCCGATGATGGCTCTCCATCCGTCAGTCCCAAATTTGATTATTGAACGCGATGGTGACATGAGTTACAAGGTTTGGAGAGGAAGGGACATCATAATAATATTATCGAGCGATACTGGGCCTGCTTTCAAGCAATTCTCTCGCACTTCGAAGAGCCGCATCTGTGATTTCAGCACCGCTCAGAAGCGAAGCCACCTCCACGCGACGTTCCGACTCTGAAAGTCTGACCATAGAGGTCTTCGTTTCGCCATTTTCCGTCCATTTCTTCACCTTGAAGTGGGTTTCACCTGCGGCGGCCACTTGTGGCAAATGCGTTATGGCTATGATTTGATGATAGCGTCCGAGTTCCAACATACAATCGCCCACTCGTTGGGCTATGGCTCCGGAAATGCCAGTATCGATCTCATCGAAAATCAGAATGGGCATGCGGGCGCTTTTTGCTAAAATGGATTTCAGAGATAGCATAATCCTTGAAACTTCTCCACCAGAAGCAACTTTTGTCATGGGCATCGGATCTACACCCGGATTGGTAGAGACAAAAAAGACCCCAGAATCGACCCCTCGGGGACCGGCAGTTAGGAGTTCAGATCCATTTTTTACCCATCCCTTGGGATCCGTTTTTCGACTCATTTCAACCACAAATCGACTATTTGGCATCCCCAAGGTCGCTAGTTCTTTTACGATAGCAGATTCGATCTGAGCGGCTACTGACAACCTTTTGTGAGAAAGTCGCATGGCAACATCCGAAAGTTGTTCGCAGGCTGCCGCAAACTCGCCCGTTAGGCGCTTTAGAACCCCTTCAAAATCAGAGGCGATATCGTAACGTTCCTGAATATCCTGACGATGGGCCAAAACAGCCGCTATCGTTCCGCCATATTTGCGTTTCAAGCGATCAAAATCAATCAGTCGCTCCCTGATAACTTCCAGCCGTTCCGGGTTGAATTCAATTCTGGAGTTGTAATCTTGTAAATAAGAGGCGGCTTCCGAAACAGAAATTTGAGCGGATGCAATTTCGGAACGAATGGATTCAAACCCATCGTCAATGCGCGTGAGGTCTTGCAGTTCATTTCGAGCGCGCACCAAAAGATCGCCAATGGCATTGTCCGAGTTGTACAACAAATCGAACAAAGACGATGTTGCGGCAAACAATCGCTCGGCGTTGGACAAAATGCGCCGTTCTGCCTCTAGTTCATCCTCTTCGTCAGGAGCGGGCCGCACTTCATCGATGTCTGAAATTTGAAATTCCAGCATTTCTCGTTCTTGTTGCAATTCCCGTTCTCGACTCGCAATTTGGTCGCGCTTGGCAGCAATGGCTTTTACACGTTCGTACTGTTCTGCATACGATCGGACCAACGATTCCAACCCGCCAAAGCCATCCACCAGATCTAAATGGGTCTCTGTACGGAGCAGCGATTGGTGCTCATGCTGACCGTGTAAGTCGACCAGTTCGGATGCCACCTGCTTGAGCAACGTCAACGTGGCTGGGGAATCGTTGATGAAAGCCCGGCTCTGAGTTGGGCTGATTTCTCGCCTCAAAATCAGCGTTGGAGCCTCCTCTATGTCATTTTCCCGCAGGAGCGATAACACCGTGTCCGACGTAGTTGCCTCAAAAATTCCTTCGACAATCGCCTTTTTACCGCCAGGTCGAACCACATCCATGGATGCGCGGTCACCCAAAATCAGCTTGAGCGCCCCTACAATGATCGACTTGCCCGCGCCCGTTTCGCCCGTGACGATATTCAGGCCAGAATTGAATTCGACCTCAAGCTCATCAATGAGTGCGAAATCTCGGATGTAGAGGCGTAAAAGCAAAATGGCCTAAATCAAAGTTTGCCGTGGCAATGTTTATATTTTTTCCCGCTTCCGCAAGGGCAGACGTCATTTCGACCCACTTTATCGTCAGCTATAACCGGTGCTGCTTTTGCACTTGGATCTTTTCCTGCGGCTTGATTGGAGCCGGTGGCTCCAACCCCAAAAGATGAAGAGGGGGCGTCGTGCGTCGTTCTGGCTTTTCTTGGGTCCAACTTACGCGGAGCCGGCGTGCGCGCGGCCTCTCGTTGCTGATTGACCAAAGGTCCGCTGCGAAAGACGAAGGATACGACTTCTTCATTGATCGTTTCCATCATTTCAGCAAATAGCTTGTACGCCTCCATTTTGTATTCAATCAGCGGGTCTCGTTGGCCATAGGCACGAAGCCCAATACCTTCTTTTACCTCATCCAGATTTCGGAGATGTTCGGTCCAGTGATTGTCGATTAATGATAGGGAAGCCACCCGTTCGAGCGCATCATTAACCTCTTGACCTTGCGAAGAAACCGCATCTTCTACCCTGACCACTGCGCGCATAATCCGTCGGCCGTCGGTGAAGTCGACAAAAACCTTTTCTGGTTTTTTCTCTGCATCGCTCGAGGCCAGCTGCTTCATACTTTCCAAAAACGGTTTGGCTAACGCCGCCCGTTTGCGCTCGTACATTTTTGTGGCTTCGTCGAAGATGAAATCGGCTACCCCATCGTCTCCCAATTTGTGAAACGTCTCGAGAGTCATATCGAAATCAAATGCCAAAAGCCGCAACAAGTCCTCACGAAGTAGTTCGAGATCGCCTTCGCCATGATGCTCCTTGACCAATCGATCAATAATATTATGTAATTGATCTTCGATGTCCCCTGCCAAACGTTCGCCCTTGAGCGCATGATTACGTCTGTCATAAATGACCTGGCGTTGGGCGTTGAGCACATCATCGTATTCTAGCTGTCTCTTACGAATACCAAAGTTGTTCTGCTCAACTTTACCCTGCGCCCGCTCAATACTCTTGTTTACCCACGGGTGAGTAATGACCGCTCCGTCCTCTAGGTTCAATCGGTCCATAACCTTCGCAACCCGATCAGAACTAAACAGACGCATGAGGTTATCGTCCAAAGAAACGTAAAACTGGCTTTCCCCAGGGTCTCCTTGACGTCCACTTCGTCCACGAAGCTGCAAGTCAATACGCCTACCTTCGTGACGCTCGGTACCAATAATGGCTAAACCTCCGCTCTCAACAACCCCTGGGCCTAACTTGATGTCTGTCCCACGGCCAGCCATGTTCGTCGCGATGGTAACGGCACCCGTTTGCCCCGCTTCAGCCACAATCAACGCTTCCGTCTTGGCTCGGTCTTGTTTGGCATTCAACACATTGTGCTTGATGCCCGCGCGGGTCAGCATTCTTGAATACGTTTCCGAGGACTCTACGCTCGTCGTTCCGACTAGAACAGGTTGTCCTTTTTTATTGTATTCCTGAATTTTGTCAATGACGGCGCCCAGTTTTTCTCTTTTGGTTCGGAATACTAGGTCGTCGAGGTCTTTTCGTGTTACTGGCCGATTAGTCGGTACAACAATGACTTCCATCCCATAGATTTTGAAAAATTCTTCAGATTCGGTTTCCGCCGTTCCCGTCATACCAGCCAGTTTGTGGTACATTCGGAAATAATTCTGAAGCGTGATAGTCGCATAGGTCTGCGTCGCGGCCTGAATCTTGACGCCTTCTTTGGCCTCTATCGCTTGGTGTAGACCGTCTGAATAGCGTCGACCACCGAGTACACGCCCGGTGTGCTCGTCGACAATCATGATCTTGCCATCTTGAACGATGTACTCCGTATCCTTTTCGAACAGGATATAGGCTTTTAGCAGTTGTTCGATGGCATGAAGCCTGGCCGCAGCTGCGGAGTATTCGGTATAAAATCCTCGTTTTTTCTCGGCCAACTCGTTCTGCAAAACTCGAATATCGTTTTCGAGTTTATTTTCGCGCTTTTCCTCGGTCAAACTATCGTCGGCTGCCAGCGCTTCCTCAATTTCTTTCGTCCGAACCTTTTCCTCTTTTTCGAGCATGGCAACAATTTCACCCAGATCGGGAAGGATAAATAGGTTTTCATCCTGGCCGGCCGCACGGCCGATGTGATTGCGGCCTAGTTCGCTCATCTCGATCGAACGCTGCTTTTCATCGTACGCAAAATGCAATTCTGCATCTACGATGGGCATGTTCTTCCCGTTGT
>CALEEY010000154.1 GCA_937877085.1 uncultured Bacteroidota bacterium | reverse complement strand
GCGATTGCGCTCCAAAACCGATGGCTACCCCAGCGATTCCTGCCGTCGCAATGAGGGCTCCGACGTCAATTTGGAGCTCGTCCAATACCATGATTATAGAGAGGACCCAAACCACATATTTGGTTGACGAAGTCAACAACGTGCCGATGGTCATGGCCCGTTGGCGGCTATGATCAATGGTTGGCCGCTCAGCATATCTTCCATTCCAGATACGAACAGCCCGGTCGACGATCCGAATCAAGATCCACGCCAAGATTAAAATGGCCAATATTTTCAGAATGACTATGGAGGCCGTTTCCCAAGGAAACAAGACCTGAATGCGTTCCCAGACCGACGGAGAATGCTCAGCCGGCACAGCTGCTACTGAATCCTTAACCACCTCTTGAGCGAAGTACATATTCAAACCCTACAACCATTTTTTCCTTTTAAAAAACCACATCATGCCTAACGCCGTCAAGGCCATTAATCCCCAGGCAGCATAGTAGCCATATTCCCACTGCAGTTCGGGCATATTCTGAAAGTTCATGCCATAGACGCCAGCAAGGAATGTAATGGGTATAAAAATACTACCGATAATGGTAAGGACTTGCATGACCTCGTTCATTCGGAAGCTCAACGACGACAGATATAGATCGGTTAATCCGGACAGCAAATCTCGATACGTTTCTAGCAAGTCGATTACTTGGACGGCATGATCATACACATCCCTCAAATAGTTATGCGTTTTTTTACGAATTAAACCAGAATCATCCCTCAACAATCCAGAGAGGAGCTCTCGAAGAGGCCACATTTCCCGCCGATACGTAATAAGCTTTTTCTTTTGCTCCCGGATTTGACCCATGGTTTCCTTTGAAGGATGCCCCATTACATCGTCCTCAAATTGCTCCAATTGAGTACCTACTTCCTCCAACACGACGAAGTAATGGTCCACAATGAGGTCCAGTAGCGCATAGGCCATGTAATCAGAGCCCATTTTTCGCATCAAGCCTTTGCCAGTTCGCAGGCGCTCTCGAACCGGTTCAAAAACGTCTCCCGGTCGTTCCTGAAAGGATATCACATAGTTTTTCCCGAGCACAATGGAAACTTGCTCGCTGACCGCATTTCCACTGGCATCCAGATACATCATTTTTGCCACCATGTACAGGTGGTGCTCATAGGACTCTAATTTGGGACGCTGTTGAGGATGAACAATGTCTTCCATAACAAGGTGGTGAAACCCCATTTCAGTCCCAACCGCTTCGACCAAGGCTACGTCGTGGATGCCTGACACGTTAATCCAGTAGTTGAGCTGGGATTCCTTTACTGCATGTAACGCATCGATTGAAGCGTTCTCTATCTCGTCAAATGCCGTTTCCGAATAGGAAAACACCGAAATTTGGGCAGGCTCTACGCGGCCATGTCCGGTATAAACTAGCGTCCCTGGAGCCAAACCCGGCTTCTTGGATCGTTTGGGAAGTGTTTTCATGGCTGAGGAGGGGCTATTTCGAATATCGTAGGCTGCGTGCTTCCAATATATAGATTGAGAATGGCGTATACCGACTACCTTAAATGCGATTTGGAGGCAGATTTTTTGTTTTTAGCTCTTTTAGACCCATCAATTGTAACAATCCACTAAGTCTAGGCTCTAAAAGAAGCTGTCTACCACACCACCTACTTAAAGAATTATATGAAATTTTTACCTGTCATCGGAAGAATCTTGTTTAGCGTTCCACTACTCGTTTTTGGATTTGCGCATCTGGGAAATGCTCAAATGATGGTTGATAACGAAATGGTGCCGTCATTTTTACCCATGCCTCTCATTGTAGTATACCTGACGGGAGTACTAATCATTCTTTGTGGCGGTGCAATAGCCGTAGGTTTCAAAACTAAGCCAGCTGCGTTGGTTATTGGGCTGTTTCTGATGTCCACTTCTCTTTTGGTTTGGGCCCCTAAAATGGCTTCGGCAGGACCTGAAGAACTAGAATTTATGGGCTTTTTTATGCGAGATATGGGATTGGCCGGAGCGGCCTTCTTTATTGCCCATTTTGGCGCTGGCCAATGAGCTTGGATGCCAAAGCTGAAAATTCCTGACCTTCGACCATAGACTAACTTCTTCAGAGGGCCTAAAAACGTAGTTTTTAGGCCCTCTTTCTTTTTTAGCTCGATCCGAACTAGCGTGCAGGCCACACTAGCGTGCAAACCGCACCTGCGTGCAGGTTAAACCGGCGTCCAGGTTAAACCAGGCGCCCACTTAAACGATCGGAAATAAACTCTCCAATGGACAAACACGCCGTGGCGGCAGGGGAAGGAGCATTGCACACGTGTACCATATTCGGCTGCTCCAGAATCACGAAATCGTCGACCATGCTGCCATCGGGCCTTAGCGCCTGCGCCCGGATACCCGATCGGCAAGGAATCATGTCTTCGGCTTTAATGGTGGGCACGAGGGTCTTAAGGGCCTTTAAATAGGCGTTTTTAGATAGCGTACGATGAAGTTCGTCTACCCCTTTTTTCCAGTGGTTTCTTGCAAGATGTCTAAATCCTGCAAATCGAACAGCTTCGGAAATGTCGGTCAGGTTCCAATTTTTCAGAGAATAGCCTTCCCTTCCCGTAGCCAAAATGGCATTGGGACCAACTTCAATCCGTCCGTCCGTCATACGGGTAAAATGAACCCCGAGGAAGGGATAGGCTGGATCGGGCACGGGATAAATTAGATTTCGACACAAACGACGTGCATCGGGTGTCAATTCGTAATAAACCCCTCGAAACGGCACGATTTGAAAGTCCGTTTTGGCACCAGCCATTTGGGCCAACCGATCGGCTTGGAGGCCACCGCAGCTAACAATGAGATCAAAAGAATGCATTTGTCCCTGGCTTGTCAGCGCAGCGCCACCATCGGTCTGCTGAAGTGAATCGACGGGAGCGCCTAGCCTTATCGTGTGTCCTCTCGACCGAAGAATGGCTTCCAAACGCTTTGCCACGCCTGGAAAGTCCACGATTCCGGCATCCGGTACGTGAATGGCCTTTAAACCAGTTGCAAAGGGTTCGAATTCGGCGATTTCTTCGGATGAAATCAGGGTACAACGAACATTGTTTTCCCGTCCACGCTCATAAATAGCGTCTAAACGGGGTACTTCTGCAGGCGTGACAGCGACTATTATCTTGCCGCAAGTCTCAAATCGCACATCTTCAGCGGTGCAAAATTCGATCAGTTTCTCCCGGCCAGCATGGCACAATTTCGCCTTTAACGAGCCTGGCTTGTAATAAATACCAGAGTGGATTACCCCGGAATTGCGACCCGACTGGTGCGCTGACACCCGTTCTTCTTTTTCAAACAGGTCTATCTGAACATCAGGCCATCGATTGGAGATCGCATAAGCCGTACTCAGCCCAACCAAACCTCCACCGATGAGGGCAACCCTCTGTTGTCTGCCCATAGACTACGCGTATTTTTCCGGTAACCCGTTGTCCGCCAAGTACTCCATGCCATCACAGAATCGTTCTAACTCTTCCATGGTCGTATAGACGTTAGCCGTTACACGTGCTCCTTCAAATTCGGGGTGTTTGATAGGGGTTATAATACAGCGATGCTCGCCCCACATATACCTACCCACAGCCGACGTGTCGATCCCGTCGATGTCAATATTTCCGATACAACAAGAAAACTCGGGTTTGAGGCTTGTGTTGAGTTTAAAACGGCCGTGTGCTAGCAATCGATTGGCCCAATAATCACGGAGATAGCGAAGCCGTGCTTCTTTACGTTCAGCTCCAATGGCCTGGTGAAACGTCAAGGCTTCAGCAATTGCGTTGTGATTGGCCGCGGGATGGGTACCGATTTCCTCGAACTTGCGGATGTTATCGTCCATCGAGTCGGGGGCGGCCATCATAGGCCAGAGATCTTTAATTTTCTCTTTACGCACGTAGAGCATACCCGTCCCGTGGGGTGCTAATAGCCATTTATGCAGACTAGTGGCAAAATAGTCGCAGTCGAGATCTGAATGTTTAAACTTGAAGTGCGCAAATGAATGGGCCCCATCCACTATGACCGGAATGCCACGCTTCCGAGCCATTTGGGCCACTCCCTTAACAGGTAATATTTGTCCGGTAATATTGACGATATGACACATCAATATGGCTTTCGTATTCGGAGTAATATTGGCTTCAAACAACCGAACGATGGCATCGGGATCTTCGGAAGGAATCGGCAAAGAAAATTGCTTCAGCACGATCCCATCTCTTCGTTCACGTTGTTTAAACGTGGTAATCATCCGACCATAGTCGTGCGTTGTGGTAAGTACCTCGTCGCCCGGATGTAAGTCCAAGCCCAATTGGCAAATTTGCAGCCCCTCGGAGGCATTTCTAGTCAACGCTATTTCTTCCGTCGAAACACCAAACTCTTTGGCTAGGCGCTGCCGAACCCCTTCTTGCTGAGGCTCTAGGTGCTCCCACATATTTTTTACGGGCACCTCGTTTGAATAATCCAAATGCCGCTTCATGGCCTCCTGTACAATAGACGGAGAAGGACTCACGCCCCCATTGTTCAGGTTAATGATCGTTCTATCGACCGTAAATGCTTGTTGGACATCAGCCCACATCGATTCATCCGCCGCAAAGTCTTCAGCAGAGCCTGTAAAGGCTGAAAGCCGATCGAAATAGTTGGGGATGATATACGGATTAAATATGGCCACAAAAACGGATGCGGCTGCAGGGCGGGAAATA
>CALEEY010000153.1 GCA_937877085.1 uncultured Bacteroidota bacterium | reverse complement strand
GAGTAGAAATGCGCCCTCATCAATGAGTGTAATGCTTTGATCATTTAATTGAAGACTGTGGCCTGAATTTAGGGAAGCTGCCGCCGCCATCGCACTAAAATATTGTTCTTCTTGGGATCTAGACCACGAGGAGAAAAGTGATTCACGCGATAATGCCGTTGCCGTCGGACGAAAAATCATATTTTCGGACAGCGATCGACGATAATTTAGCGTGTTGAGTTCCGAAATCGCGGCTTGAAGGTTCTCCACCACTTGCTCGGGGGTATCGGGCTGGGTAAACGTGCCTGATTCCGTCAAGGGATCTTCGGGATCTCGGGTCGAAAAAAGGGAGCAGCCGCTCATGAAAAGGCATCCTATTAAAAGGAATCTGGCCACTAGGAGAGCCCTGGCCATTAAGAAAACCCTGGCATTAGAACGTCCCGAAATGGAGTCTAATTGCTTCATGCTATGCTTTTAATAAACGGCTTTAGCGCTTCTTCGGTCTCCGCGGCATTAGGATACCACGCGCAGATTTGACTCATTACTCGGTCCAATAAAACGTCCGGGCACGATGCGCCGGCCGTCAACAGAATATCGATTGGTTCGACGGACGGCAACCAGTTCGTAGAACTCTTTTTTTCGTGGGTATGAATATCAACATGCTCAATTTCAAATTGCGAAATCAAGCTTTCGGGTCCGCTTATGAAATAGGTGGGCATGTGTTCTTCGCATAGTTCCACGAGGTGGCTGGTGTTCGAAGAATTAGCTCCGCCAATAATGAGCGCCAAGTCCGCCTTATGATCGATTAGGGCTCGTGTAGCGTCTTGATTTTCGTTCGTAGCATAACAAAGCGTATCGCTGGTGTCCGCAAAGTGGCTAGTTCCATCGTTACCGTAGCGTTCAAACAGCGCTCGCTTCAAAAGTGCGGCAATTTCAGCTGTTTCAGTAGCTAACATGGTGGTCTGGTTTACCACTCCGAACCTCGCAAGATCACGTTCGGGTTCGAACCCTTCGCTGAAGCGACCTTCAAACTCCTCGTAGAAATAAGCAGCAGATTCACGGCCCTGAATTACGGACGCCAATTTTTTAGCTTCCTCTAGGTCCCGGACCACAACAACTGGCGCAACCGCGCGCGCATGGGAGAACGTTGCCCGTGTTTCCTCATGAAATCGCTTCCCGTGAACAACTACGGTGTAGTCCTGTGATCCGATTTTTTCGGAGCGAGTCCATACTTTTTCGACAAACGGACACGTCGTGTTGTACGCCTCGACATTCACTCCAATGTCTGAGAGGAGTTGCTGCGTTTCTAGTGTGGTGCCGAAGGCCGGGATAATAACGATATCGTCGGGCAGAAGCTCTTCGAATGGAATGAGCTGTTCACCGGACGTGGTACGCAAAAAATGGATGCCACGCGAAAGTAGATCCTCATTCACGTGCGGATTGTGGATCATTTCAGAAAGCAAAAAAATCCGCCGTCCATTGGCTTCGTCAATGGCTCGATAGGCTATTTCAATGGCATTTTCTACCCCATAACAAAAACCAAAATGCCGGGCCAATTTGAAACGGACGGGGCCAAAATCAAGAATAGACGGCGAAAGGTCCTTTTTTCTCGGATCTTGTACGCGGCGAGCCTCTTTTACCGTTGAAACGACGAGGCTTTTGTAAAATGTGGGGACGTCAAACTGACGGGCCATGACAATTGGGTAAACTGTAGGGGGGCTAAGTGGACTTCCTCATCTACGCCTGTTTGAAAGAGGTGTTCACGCAATCCTTTCTGGTCCTCTGAGCTAGCGGATCCTGTGGAAAGACCTCTATAGTCGCCGTTCGATCCGCGGCAAAATGTCGGCTTTCCAGGCGGCAAATTCGTTTCGAAGAATGGCTTTTCGAGCTTCTCTCATTAGCCACAAATAGAAAGTCAGATTCTGAATAGTTGCTATCTGCAGCCCCAGTATTTCCCCTGCAATGAATAGGTGTCTGACATAGGCTTTGGTGAAACCTTGAGAAACGTACCCCGGCAACCCAGGGTCAATTTCACTGAAGTCCATCTGCCACTTTTTATTGCGAATATTGATGATGCCCTCGGTCGTAAACATCATCCCATTACGTCCATTGCGGGTGGGCATCACGCAGTCGAACATGTCGATGCCTCGGGCCACGTTTTCAACCAAGTTAGCCGGTGTACCCACGCCCATTAAATAGCGGGGTTTTTCGACAGGGAGAATTTCGTTGACCACTTCAACCATGGCGTACATTTGCTCGGCGGGCTCTCCTACGGAGAGCCCGCCGATAGCATATCCTGGGAAGTCTAACTCGACCAATTGACGCGCCGATTGGCGGCGAATTTCCGGGTAAACCACGCCCTGCACAATTCCAAAAAGGGACTGCTCATAGCCATATTTGGACTGCGTTTCGTTAAACCGGCTCATGCAGCGTTTGGCCCAACGGACCGTTAGTTCATTCGATTCCGCAGCATATTGTTCGGTGGCATCGCCGGGCGGGCACTCGTCCAGCACCATCATAATGTCGGACCCGATGGAGCGCTGAATGTCCACTACCGATTCGGGCGTGAATTGATGATACGAGCCATCGATGTGCGATTGAAACCGGGCTCCTTCCTCCGTCAGTTTCCTGCGCGCGGCCAATGAAAACACTTGGTAGCCCCCGGAATCGGTCAGAATGGGACGATTCCACTTCATAAACGGATGAAGCCCGCCTGCCGCTTCCATCACTTCCATCCCGGGTCGAAGGTAGAGGTGATAGGTATTCCCGAGAATAATATCCGCGTTGATGTCAGACTCTAACTCTCTGGGCCACACCGCCTTAACGCTTCCAACGGTGCCCACGGGCATAAAAATAGGCGTTTCAATGCGGCCATGGTCAGTGTCTATATAACCGGCGCGGGCGCCTGTCGGATCAGTGTTCGAGAGAGTAAATTTCATTAATCAAAAAAAGGGGCGTCAAAAAAAGCTAGTGATTAGACTATGTCTAAGAAAGCACTCTTTAGCTACTGCTTACCCGCGGTAGAGTCCCGTCGAGCATTTAGGTCTTTCTCTAGAGCCTTCAACCGTTCCTCCCACAACAAAAGCTCCCTTTCTCGGTCAGAAATTTGACGAAAGGTTTCAGAAAGGGCGGCTTCCCGGACCTCAAAAGGTGCCGATTCAATGCTGCCTCGCTCCTCAAAGTATCGCTTGAACAGCCAGTTATGCTTGGCTGCTTCCATTAACTCAGCCATACGAAAAGCTCCAATTTCACCCCAAAAGGCCGCATTACTGGCGGATTGGGTCATTACCTTCATTTCACCAGCGATGTCTTTTAGCGAATCGGTCGTGGCTACAAACGCGTCGTAAAGTTCGGGGTCGTTTAGCAGTCGGGCCAAGGTGCCGTTTCCGGAATCTGCTTTTGCCAAAATAGATTCAATCCCTCTGGTGGCTTCTTCTGCTAGCCCTAAGAGCACATCGGCGCTGGCTTCAGCCGTGTTGGCGAGTCCCGTCAAAACCCGGCGTGTTTCAGATGTTGTGGCAACAACTTCAACATATAGCGTCGAATCGTATAAGATTTTCCCTAGGGTTCCTTCCCCTTTTCGAACGTCCTGCATGATGGCCTCGAGTGCAACAGCCACGCTTTCGAAGGACCGAACCGATGTCATGGCACGATCGGTAATCTCATAGAGGTCGAATGGGTCAACTCCTTGCAACAGATCGTCCTCACCAATCAGGTCGCCTACCACTTCAGGATTAAACAACACAATGATTTGCTCGCCCACCAAACCATCACTTTTTATTTGAGCGAGGGTGTTTTTCCGTATAAGATGCGTCGCTTTGGTTGAAATGGACATCGTAACCATAATAGACTCGCCCGGATTTAGCGGTAGGTCTACACTTTGGACTCGGCCAACATTAATGCCTTGGAATTGAACAGGAGCACCCTCTTGAAGACCCGCCACCTGATTAAATTGCGTCCGAACGGTAATGGTTGAGCTAAATAGAAAGGTGCGGTCTCCTATGGTAAACAGCGCCACTAAAAATAGTAGGAACGCAGATGTAATAAGGATACCTAGCCGGGCTGAACGGTTCATACGGGGTGAATGGTTTCGTTTCCAAAGAAGGTAACGATTGAAGGGTGATCTAATCGACTAATATCTTCGAGCGAACCCGAAGCAATGAATCGCCCATCCTGAAGAAAGTGCACTTCATCTGCTATAATTTCGGCGCACAATAAGTCGTGGGTAATGGCAATGGACGTGATACCACGCTCCGCTTGCAATCGGACAATCAAATGGGCCACCATGCGAACGGAAACGGGGTCCAATCCCGTGGTCGGTTCATCGTAAAGTAAAATCTTGGGCTCCATGATGATGGACCTGGCCAATGCGATACGTTTTTTTTGGCCGCCAGACAGTGCCGCAGGGTAATCGTGGAGTTTCTCCGGCAATCCTACCCACTCCAGCGTTTGAAGAATCCTATCTGCCGCCTCGGCGGGTGGAAGATGTAAATGCCTTTCCAAAAAAAACATCAAGTTTTCGGAGACGGTCATAGAGTCAAATAACGCTCCTGATTGGAATAAAAACCCCATGGATAGTCGGAGTTTATCCAATTCATCGCCTGCTAAAAGGTCCACACGCTCGCCTAAGACGTTTATCGTGCCCTTATCGGCTTTGAGTAAGCCAACAATGGTCTTGATCAGTACGCTTTTTCCAGAGCCGGAGCCGCCCATCACAACGGCACATTTGCCTGGAGGAACGTCCAAGTCAATTCCTTTCAACACCTCGATGGGGCCGAAAGACTTCGTAAGGCCGCGTATTTGTATAACTGGTTCTGGCTTCATAATCACATATCCCCGAAGAGGAGCATGGAAATACGGACTATGATCACATCGCTGAGCAAGATGAATAGGGATGATCCTACGACGGCTCTCATGGCTGCGGTTCCTACTTCTCTTGTCCCACCTCGGACGTTGAATCCGAGAAAACAGCTGACAATTCCTACAATGAATCCAAAAAACGAAGTTTTTAGGGTGTCGACCAGCACATCACTAAATCGTAAAGACTCGAAAGCGGTGGACAAGAAAATGCGGTAGTCCATTCCAGAGGCTAAATAAGACTCCATGTAGCCGCCCAGTAATGCGATAGCGTCGGTCCATAGCGTCAAGATTGGAAACATGATCATGCAGGCTAAAACTCGGGTTATCACCAAAAAGTGAAACGGTTTTAGCGCCGCGACTTCCAGCGCGTCAATCTGTTCGGTGACCCGCATCGACCCAATCTCAGCTCCAATGCCAGCTCCTAGGCGTCCTGCCAGCACCAGCGACGTAAAAACGGGTCCAATTTCCTTAACAACGGACAGGGCTAACATGCTAGGAAGTACCGCTTCAGCCCCAAAGCGAATCAACGTGCCTCGACTCTGCATGGCCAATACTACCCCGATGGCCAATCCCGTGATGCTGGTTAGAATGAAGCTTTTAGACCCAACTTCGTCCATTTGACGTAGCAATTCACGGCCCTCAAACGGCCGGCGCCAGAAACGCACAACAAACTGACCAGAAAATCGGGCAAGGTCACCGAATTCAATCAGTAGGTCTCGAAGAGAATGGGAGATATTGGAGTTTGAAGTTGACGTACTGGTGCTCTCGATTAAAAGGCGAGTTGCCATCGTAAGTTAATGCGCAAGATCGTACCGCGGTTCACCAAACTCAGCAACAGCTGTCTGACCAATTCATATTCCATGGTGACCTGAGTCTGATTTTTGCCCGTCGAATTCGAGGCATCGGCAGAGGACGACAAGGATATGGGCTGACTTACTGAAACGTACAACTTTGGAGATACATATTTACCGGCAGTGAGCGTGAGGCCTGAAAATCCGGTATGTTCAATTTCAATCACGTCCAGTCCCAATCCCGAACTGGCTAAATTTTCAATCAGATCGGTGACAGGCCCGAGGGCTAATCCCGCGGCTGACTGTAGGTAGGAATCAGATTGTACACCCGAAATTTGTAACGAAGCGGCAGCTGGGCGGCCCGTTGCGATGTAGGAAAATATATCGGCCAGTTCCATTGAGGGGTCCGAATCAAACGAGACGTCCAGTTTTTCTGGAGTCCCCGTCGCGACTAGCCGAATGGTAACTTCTTCAGTTTCTGAGCCCCGAGAGGGGACGGTGTAGGAGGCCTCCAGACTCAAACTCGGGGCTTTCATCGGGCCGTTAAATGTTAATTCGCCCCGGTCGAGTTCAAACCGCTTTCCAAACTGGATAATTCGGCTTCTCTCCGGGAGAATTGAAATAGAACCGAATACTTCAGGGTCTTGCTTAGGTTTTTTTCGGACATCGAGGTCACCCGTAAGTTGGATATCCAATTTGGGATTTGATTTTGATCGTATCCAGGTGTCCCGTTCCATGCGAACCGTAAAGTTTTCAAGCGCCAAAACGTCGTACGCATCAAACGAAGTCGTATCCGTGGCTGCGATTCGAAGCCCAAAACGGCGCTGTAAAACGGCTAAGTCCTCGTCGGAAAGTGCCAGCGGTTGAAAGACGTCCGATGTGGTCGCGTCTGAGAGCCAAAAATCTCCGCGGTGCACCGTAAGACGGCCGCCCAGTTTTGGCCGATCGGTGGTTCCGCCAAGCGTCATTCGTCCGCTGACGACCGCAAAATAATCAGGGCTATCAATGGCTTTGAAGTCTTCCGCCGTTAGTGCGATGTCGTATTCGCCGAGTTTGAGATCTTTGATATCGATCGTTCCGGCCCCACGGAGCCACCCTTCACCTGAACGAGCGAGCAAACTATCGACCGTAACTACTTCGCCATCAAATAAGAAGTTGGCCTGGATGCTATTCACCACCATCCCTTTGCGCTTGCCCAGAATGGGCATCCCAAGTTGACCATCTTGAAGTCGAATTCGTCCGTTCCAATTGGGCTCCGCCGTGGTACCGGTAATGAGAATATCGCCGTTCACTTTGCCTTTGAGTTCATCGATTAGATCTGGATCCATTAACGATCGAATCCAGTCAATCGAATACGAATTAGCCGCAAGTTGAATTTGAACAGGTTCTTCAGAACCCATCCTCGGAATGGTTCCCATCAGTTGAAGCGACTCACTTTCGCTATTTTTTAAGCTCGCAGTGAGTTGCGTTTCATTACCATCAAACAGGAATTGAAGATTGATGTCTCCGACCGGTTGGTCGTAAGCTGTTAGGGATCCGAAGAGAGAGCCCTGCAGGTAACTCTCACTTGTCCCCGTGAGAGTTACAGAGGAATTATCCGCCGATGTTGAAGTAAGGGTGCCGCCAAATATGCCTCCCAGGTCGGGATATGCAAACAGTTCGGCAAATGGATCAATCCTAAGTTGTTGTATCGTGATCAGATTGCGGACTTGATTGGAAGCGGTCGAAGAAACAACAACAATTCTTTGGTCTCCCGAGCTAAGGACCAATGGTTTGAGTAGAACCAACTTTTCAAAATCAAGCGCAGGTTTTCCTGCCATGGTCCATTCGTCTCCATCAAAACTGGCAGAGAAATCCACAAGTTCAATGCGTGACGGCTCTTCGGTCGGAAGCCAAGAAAACTGTCCAGACAGGTCACGGGCATTTGAAAGATGAAGCTTTATGGATGCCAAGACTTCAGTACCATCATAGGCGGCCGAAAAAGTGGCTTTTTCGGCAACAACGGGGCGGACCTCGACTAAGCTTAATTCTGCCACCAATTCGGCGGCTGTCAGTCTCCAGTTTTCACCCAACTCTCCCAATAGCCTGCCCTGGACCCGATTGGCTTCCATGGGAGAAAAGTAGGCCGCTGAAATAGTGTAATCAGCATCCAACCGAATGTGTCCCGATGGCCCAATCAGCGCTCCTTCGGCCTCAAAAGAGCCGAATTCGGCTCCCAATGCCTTCATTTGAGTCAAACGGCCTATTTCGTGATTGAGCGCCATGTCAAATGTGACATTGGCTGGCGGTTGATCAGGTTGTTTGGGAAGAAAACCCGAAGCTGTAAAGTGACCAAACGACCCATCCAAATTCAGGGAGTCAATTTGTAATCCTGCGGAACCAAGCTCTGCACGTATAAAGCCCTTATTAAGTTGTAGATGTTCAAAATG
The DNA here is from genome assembly GCA_937877085.1 of uncultured Bacteroidota bacterium. GTDB lineage: Bacteria > Bacteroidota > Rhodothermia > Rhodothermales > UBA10348 > UBA10348. The sequence continues at coordinate 717 of CALEEY010000153.1, read as the reverse complement.
GCCGACTAAGGAATCCATTTTGATGCTCATCTGGCTCCACTTCTCGTTTTCCTTTGAGGCGTTTAAATGGATGGAGGTGGTGAAGCTAGAAGTCGATTTTAATCCGAGAAGTGCTGCAATGTCTGCCTTTTGGATTACAAGATCCCCAAATACGCTGTCTGCCAACGAATGGTAGGTGGCGCTGACATGGCCGCTTTCAAGGTCTAATTCAGCATTTCCTTCGACAATAGCATGCTCTCCTGCGGCTTGACCTGAAGCTTCAACAACGACGGATTGAAACGCAATGTCATTTAGGCGTGAACCATTTTCCATTTTCAATGATAGTTGAAAAGGGAGGTCCTCCGACAAATTGGCGGTTCCCGAAAGGGTGCCATTTAACTGGGATTTCCCGTCGATATGAGCCCAGGCAAGCGGGTCTAATGCCTTAAAAACAAGCTCGGAGGTTACATCTTCAAGGTTGGGCTTCCATTCAATTGAGCCATCCATTGATCCCAATTGAGGCGTTGCAATTTTAAGTTGTGTCGTGACCGCCAATTCGGCGAATTCTGTTTCTATGCGGGCAGAAAAATCCTGACGGTTCAAACGAGAATCTTCAAGAATGATGGCCACGGATCCCCGGATCGCCCCGGCGCCAGCAGCGGCGCCAGCAGCGGCGCCAGAAACGGCGCCAGAAACGGCGCCAGAAACGGCGCCAGAAACGGCGCCAGAAACGGCGCC